>JAEUNS010000146.1 GCA_016790005.1 Zoogloeaceae bacterium | reverse complement strand
CGACAAATACGCCAGCGAGACGCCTGTGCTCGACCTGCGGGAGTATTTCGACGGCACCCTCGATGCGCACGGAATCTTTCAGGATCGCTCGGGCGAGGTGGTCAAGCGTTTCCATGTGCTGATCGACGCGAGTTGGAAAGGCGATGTCGGCACCTTAGACGAGCGTTTCACCTATTCGGACGGCAGCACTCAGCAGCGGATCTGGACGATCACCCGGCACGATGAAAAACGCTATAGCGGGAGAGCCGACGATGTAGTCGGTGAGGCGACCGGCGAGGCGCGCGGCAACGCCTTGCGCTGGCGCTATGTGCTGGCCCTGCCCGTCGGCGAGCGGGTGATCAATGTCGATTTCGACGACTGGATGTTTCTGATGGACGACCGGGTCATGTTGAATCGCTCGGTGATGAGCAAATTCGGTTTCCGGTTCGGCGAGGTGACCCTCTCGTTCTACAAGAGGCCAGAGTGATTACCTGGCTCTGGCGGTTCGGGCGGTCGCTCAACCGGCCAATCACCGACTGGCATGGCAAGCGGGTGTGGATCGTCGGTGCCTCGACCGGTATCGGCGCGGCGCTCTCGCGTTCGCTTGCGGCACGCGGCGCCCGGCTCGTGCTCTCGGCACGTTCTCGGCAAGGCCTCGCCGAAGTTGGGCGTGACTGCCCGCAGTCGCTGGAAATCGCCATGGACGTGACCCTTGCCGGCGAGTTTCCAAGGGTGCTCGACGAGATCACTGCCCACTGGGGTGGTGTCGACCTGGTGGTGCTCAATGCCGGCACCTACCGCCCGCTGCGGGCCTGGGAGCTTACGCCGGAGCGGGCGCGAGAAACGCTGGATACCAATCTGATGGGGGTGATCGACGGAGTGGCGGCGATCGTGCCCGCGCTGTGCGCAGGCACGGGCGGTGCCATCGCCCTGGTTGGCAGTGTGGCGGGGTATGGCGGCCTGCCCAAGGCGGCCGCATACGGCCCCTCGAAGGCTGCGTTGGTGAATCTGGCCGAGTGCCTGTATCTCGATCTTGCACCCCGGGGGGTGTCGGTGTTCCTGATCAGCCCGGGTTTTGTGGCAACGCCCTTGACCGCACACAACGACTTTCACATGCCGGCGCTGATCCAGCCGCAGGAGGCAGCCGACGCCATCCTCGCCGGCATGGCGCGCGGCGCGTTCGAGATTCACTTTCCGCGCCGTTTCACGCTGGCTATGAAGTGTCTGCGTCTGCTACCTTATCGCTGGTACTTTCCGTTGGTGCGCAAGGTGACAGGCTTATGAGCAGGCAGCATGCCGAGCAAATCGCGACCTTCTTCGAGACGCTGAGTCGGGAATCGCTTACCCGGCTCGACAGCATTTATGCCCATGATGCTCGCTTCAAGGATCCATTCAACGACGTGCTCGGCGTGCCGGCCATTGCGCGCATCTTCAGCCATATGTTCGATAAGCTCGATTCGCCGGCCTTCAGCGTCGGGGCCCGGATCGTGGACGGCGACCAGCTCATGCTCGGCTGGGTGTTCAGTTTCAGGCGGGGCGATCGGACGATCGAGATCAGGGGCGTGACCCACATGATTCTCGATGGCGACGGCCGTATCAGCCTTCATCGTGACTACTGGGATGCGGCCGAAGAGCTGTATTCCAAACTCCCGCTTGTGGGAGCGCCGATCCGATGGCTGGCGTCGCGGCTGTCTGCAAGTGGCCGGTAGGCGTCGGAGAGGTAGTGTCCGAGTCGCAGCCGGTCGCTAACGCAGTGCACCATCAAGTGGGTTTGTGAATCCATAAAATCTGCTGCTGGTCTGGATTGTGCCCAATGCATAGCAGATGCTGCAAGGCAGCATGTTGACGAATATCAAAAAATCTCGTTGCGACCGTCAAAGCGGCTATGGCATGATCGGCCGAGATTCGCGGAAAGACAGGTGTTTACGGGCCCTTGGCCTGAACGCACCGCTGGTCGTCGATGATTAAGGCATGACAAAAATCCATCTCGACCGTTAGTGGCATGAGCGTCCGGATTTGCAATGGGCCCGCAGAAAGCCCACCGGACACAGACAGTGACATGCGCACTGAACGGTCGGATCCACTCGAGGGTTGGAAAATGAATCTATCAGGTCGCCTGGCGGGGTCAGGCTTGTCGCTGATCGTGTCCGGCAGTGCCCTTGCCCAGAGTCGCTACAACTTCCAGGAACCGGTCACCTCGGTTGCCGAGCAGCTTTACGACCTCCACACGCTGATGTTGATCATCTGTGCGGTGATCTTTGTCGCGGTGTTCGGGGTCATGTTCTGGTCGGTGTTCAAGCACCGCAAGTCTCGCGGAGCGGTTGCGGCCAATTTTCATGAAAGCACTACGGTCGAGATCCTCTGGACCATCATCCCGGTGTTCATCCTGGTCGGTATGGCCTGGCCGGCGACCAGGACGATTTTGTACATGAAGGACACCTCGTCGCCCGACATCACCATCAAGGCGACCGGCTATCAGTGGAAGTGGGGCTACGACTACCTGCAGGGCGAGGGCGAGGGCATCCGTTTCGTGTCGAACCTGTCGACCCCCCGCGAGCAGATCGAGGGCAGTGAGGCCAAAGGTGAGCACTACCTGCTCGAGGTCGACAACCCCGTGGTGGTGCCGGTCGGCAAGAAGGTGCGGATACTGACCACCGCGAGTGATGTGATCCACTCATGGTGGGTGCCGGCGTTCGGGGTGAAGCAGGACGCGATTCCTGGCTTTATCCGCGACACCTGGTTCCGGGCGGACCGGGAAGGCATCTACCGCGGCAACTGCGTCGAGCTGTGCGGCAAGGATCATGGCTACATGCCGATCGAGGTGCACGTGGTTTCGGCCGAGGCTTACTCGCAGTGGGTGGCAAAGCAGGTCGCCAGCAAGGCTGCGTTGGCAGCGAACTGATTCGGTGATTCGGGATTTGTCGCAGTTTCAGTGTGAGGCTGCGGCGACAGCATATTCAATGAGGCAGGTGTTCGTTCCTGCAGGTATCGCGAAGGAGGCAGCATGGCGGCGGTAACCCCCGATCATTTGCATGATCACCACCACGGGCCGAGTGGCTTGATGCGGTGGATCACGACCACCAACCACAAGGACATCGGTACGATGTACTTGTTGTTCAGCTTCATCATGTTCCTTTCGGGGGGCGTGATGGCGCTGACCATCCGGGCGGAGCTGTTTCAGCCGGGGCTGCAGGTCGTCGAGCCCGAGTTCTTCAACCAGCTCACCACCATGCACGGGCTGGTCATGGTGTTCGGTGCGATCATGCCGGCCTTCGTCGGCTTTGCGAACTGGATGCTGCCGCTGATGATCGGAGCCTCCGACATGGCCTTCGCGCGCATGAACAACTGGAGCTTCTGGCTGCTGCCGGTTGCGGCCGTGATGCTGATCGGTTCGTTCTTCGTGCCCGGTGGCGCGACCGCTGCGGGCTGGACGCTTTACCCGCCGCTGTCGGTCCAGATGGGCATGGGCATGGATCTGGCGATCTTCGCAGTCCATATCATGGGTATCAGCTCGATCATGGGCGCGATCAACATCGTCGTCACGATCCTCAACATGCGCGCCCCGGGCATGACGCTGATGAAGATGCCGCTTTTCTGCTGGACCTGGCTGATCACCGCCTACCTGCTGATTGCGGTGATGCCGGTGCTGGCGGGGGCGGTCACGATGATTCTTACCGACCGGCACTTCGGCACCAGCTTCTTCAATGCCGCCGGCGGGGGCGATCCGGTGCTGTTCCAGCACATCTTCTGGTTCTTCGGTCACCCCGAGGTGTACATCATGATCCTGCCGGCGTTCGGCATCGTGAGCCAGATCATTCCGACCTTCGCGAGAAAGCCGCTATTCGGCTATGCCTCGATGGTCTATGCGACCGCATCGATCGCAGTGCTGTCCTTCGTCGTGTGGGCGCACCACATGTTCGCGACCGGCATGCCTGCGCAGGGTCAGCTGTTCTTCATGTACGCGACGATGCTGATCGCGGTGCCGACCGGTGTGAAGGTGTTCAACTGGATCGCCACCATGTGGCGTGGCTCGATGACCTTCGAGACCCCCATGCTGTGGTCGGTCGGCTTCATCTTCGTGTTCACGCTGGGCGGTTTTACCGGGCTGATCTGCGCGATCGCGCCGGTAGACATCCAGTTGCATGACACCTATTACGTGGTCGCCCACTTCCATTATGTTCTGGTGGCCGGCAGCCTGTTCGCGCTGTTTGCAGGTGCCTACTACTGGTTGCCGAAGTGGACCGGCCACATGCCCAACGAGACGATCGGAAAGCTGCATTTCTGGTGCTCGATGGTCTTCTTCAACATCACCTTCTTCCCGATGCATTTCCTGGGTCTCGCCGGCATGCCGCGGCGGATTCCCGATTACGCGCTGCAGTTTGCCGACTTCAATGCATTGGCGACCGTCGGGGCATTCGGCTTCGGATTGTCACAACTGATCTTCATCGTCGTGGTGGTGAAGTGTGTGCGTGGTGGCGAAAAGGCGGCTGCGCGCTCATGGGAGGATGCCGACGGGCTCGAATGGACCGTGCCGTCGCCCGCGCCACATCACACCTTTGAAGTAGCACCGGTATTCAAGTGAAATGCACGGACTGCATCCTGGCACGTTTGCCCAGATGTGGTCCGGCCTTTAAGCGAACGATGATTTCTCGATGACCGACAACCGTAGATCCGCCAACCGTAAAACCGGCCTTGCGCTCGCAGCGGTCGCGCTGGCCATGTTTTTGTTCGTGGTCATTCGCCGCGGCGTTTTTGGACTCTGATTCGTATGTCGATTGAAAACGCACAGCGCAGCGAGAACCGCAAGCTCCTGGTGCGCCTGTCGATCGGGGCGGTGGCGATGTTCGGCTTCGGCTTTCTGCTTGTTCCGTTCTACGAGAAGATCTGCGAAGTCACCGGCATCAATAACCTCCTCAAGGCCGACGAGGTCGTGAATACCCAGGTGGATACCAGCCGCCTGATCACGATCGAGTTCGACGCCAACATCCATGATCTGCCTTGGCGTTTTCATCCCCTGCAGAGCGTTGTGAAGGTTCACCCGGGTGAGCTCATCACGATTGCCTACGAGGTCGAGAATACCCGCGACAAACCGATAACCGGGCAGGCCGTTCCAAGCTACGGACCTGCGGTCTCGGGGCAGTTCTTTCGCAAGATGGATTGCTTCTGCTTCACCCAGCAGACGCTGGAGGCCGGTGAGCGCCGCACCATGCCGGTTGCTTTCGTGCTGGATCCGGCCTTGCCGGACGACGTGCATACGATCACGCTCTCGTACACTTTCTTCGAGATCGCAGGTAAAAATGCATCGCTGCCGGTTAGCGGCGGCAGTGGAACATGAAACAGCCACAGCTTGACGAAACCCCCGATGAGGGGGTGGATAAGGGTGGCAAGGCGGGCTTTTTTGCAACGATGAAGGCGGTGCTGTGGGCCTTTGCCGGTATCCGCAAACGCAGTGACTATGGCAAGGATGCGCGCTCGCTCGACCCCCGGGCAGTGGTTGTGGCCGGGCTTTTGGGTGGAATCATTTTTGTGCTGACCCTGGTCGTGGTTGTTGGCCTGGTGGTTGGTTCGTGATCAATGGGAGGGATCCAGATGAACCACGCGGTGGATAAGTACTTCGTCCCAGAACCGTCGAAATATCCGATTTTCGGTTCGGTTGCACTTTTGCTGTTCGGCACGGGTGCAGTCCTGTGGCTCAACCAGACCGGTCCCGGGCCGCAGTTGTTCTTTCTCGGCGTCGCGATTCTGGTCTATATGCTGTTCGGCTGGTTCGGGCAGGTCATCCGCGAGTCCGAAAGTGGCGAGTACAGCCAGAGGGTCGACAAATCTTTCCGCTGGTCGATGGGCTGGTTCATCTTCTCCGAAGTGATGTTTTTCGCGGCTTTCTTCGGTGCGCTTTTTTATGCACGGGTGCTCAGCGTGCCCTGGCTGGCAAGCGGAGACAACGAGGCCCTGCTATGGCAGGGCTTCACCGCCGACTGGCCTTCTGCCGGTCCGCGGCCGGACGAGGCCTTTACCCCGATGGGCGCCTGGGGTATCCCGGCTTTCAACACCTTGCTGCTGCTGACCTCCGGTGCGACCCTGACCTGGGCGCATCACGCCTTGCTGAAAGGCGACCGGAAACAACTCAAGCTTGGTTTGATGCTCACGATATTGCTGGGGGTGGTGTTTCTCGGATTTCAGATGTACGAGTATGTGCATGCCTATGCCGACCTCAATCTGCGTATGGACAGCGGCATCTACGGCTCGACTTTCTTTCTGCTGACCGGTTTTCACGGCCTGCATGTGACGATTGGCGCGATCATGCTGACCGTAATGCTGTTTCGGGTGATGGCGGGGCACTTCAGGCCCGATCATCACTTTGCTTTCGAGGCAACGGCATGGTACTGGCACTTTGTCGATGTGGTGTGGTTGATCCTGTTCGTAGTCGTCTATTGGCTTTGAGCGCCCCCAGGAAACGTCTGCAACGTTTCCGCCCCCGGAGGGGCAAGGAAACTTGGGGCGGCCGTGCGTTTCCTTGCGAGATGTCTGCAATCGGCGGCATGCGCCGCCGCCATTCATAGTTTTCCGGTCAGAAGTCCGGTTGAGTAGCCGATCATGAGCATCAGAAACAAGGTGATCGAAAGCCCCACCCGGATCGCGAGCGCCTTCACGGTACGGGTGCCGGAGCCCTTGTCCTTGAGTAAAAACAGTAGTGCGGATCCCAGACTGGCGATGATCAGGATTAGAAAGACGATAACGACCAGACGCATGAAAAGGCTCCAGTGTATGAATCTGCGCAATAAGTCTGGGTGCGCAGATGTTGATGCAGGCTCAGGCGCTCATTTTCGCGCCAAATGCTTTGCTGTGCTTGTTTCACTACAGGAGTTTTGATTGGCGCGCGCTCGAGTTCAGCCCGTGCCTTTGCTGGCGGGTGTGCTTGTTTTTGTGATTGGCTTGCAGTTGGGAAACTGGCAGATGCGCCGCGCTGACGAAAAGAACGCACTGAGCGCCGCAATTGCTGCCGCCGAGCAGGCACAGCCCATAGATGGGCGTGCGTTGCTCGATGCAGCGGAGTGGCAAGTACTTGCACTGAAGGGTGAGTGGGTCGGGGCCGGTACGATTCTGCTCGACAACCGCATTCAGCAGGGTGTGGCGGGCTACGATGTGCATACGCCGCTTAAACTTGCAGATGAGCACGGCTTTGTTCTGGTGAAGCGCGGTTGGGCCGCGGCCAGCCAGGATCGCAGCAAGTTGCCGCAGCTTGCATTGCCAGAAGGTGAGGTCAGCATAGAGGGCGTCGTGCGCAAGCTGCATGGCGACGGCTTCACGCTCGCGTCGGCACCGGGTGATGGCCCGGTGCTGCAGTATCTGGACCTCGAGCACTATCGCAAGCTGACGGGTATCGCAGTGCGTGACTGGGTCCTGCAGCAGAATGGCGGGCCAGAAGACGGCCTGGTGAGGCAGTGGCCCAGGCCAGATTCAGGGGTGGACCGCCACCATGGTTATGCCTTTCAGTGGTATTCACTGGCGGGCTTGTCGCTCGTTTTGACGCTGGTCTATCTGAGTAGGAGTTTTTTCAAGCATGCAACGTAGCGCAAAACTGACGCTCATACTTCTGGCGCTGGTTTGTACCCTGCCGATCATCGCCTCGTATCTGACCTATTACGTCTGGAAACCTCAGACGACCATGAACTATGGCGAGCTTATTCAACCCGCACCCTTGCCCGAGGCCAGCCTGAACGGGCTTGCAGGCCAGCCGGGCATCGACCGCGCTGCATTGAATGGGCACTGGACGCTTGTTTATGCCGGTTCGGGCAATTGCGCCGAGGCCTGTGGCCCGGCGCTGTATGCGATGCGGCAGAGCCGTCTCGCGCAGGGCAAGGAGATGGAGCGGGTAGCGCGCCTATGGCTGGTGACTGACGACGTGTCGCCCGCGCCCGAGATCGTTCAGCAACACCCCGCGTTGCGAATTGCCCGAGGCGATCCGGCCTGGCTCGCCCGCTTGCCCGCCGCCGAGCGCGAGGCCCATCTGTTTCTGGTCGATCCGTTGGGCAACGTCATGATGCGCTTCCCGGCCGAGCCGGATGTCAAGCTGGTCATCAAGGACTTGCAGAGACTCCTCAAATACTCGGGGCTGGGCTGATGCAGACTTACCGTCGCCTGTTGTTGGCCGCGCTGTCACTCACGTTGGTCGTCGTGGTCTTTGGCGCCTACGTGCGCTTGGCTGATGCCGGCCTGGGCTGTCCTGACTGGCCCGGCTGCTATGGAAAGCTCACGCCCGCGCATGCGGCAGAGCAGATCCTCGATGTACATGCGGCCGATCCGTTTGGCCCGGTGAGCCTGCCCAAGGCCTGGAAAGAGATGATTCACCGCTACCTTGCCAGTGGTCTGGGCCTGTTGATCATCGCGATTGCCCTTTTGGCCTGGCGGCTTCGGCGTGAAGCGGGGAGTTCCCCCTGGCTTGCAGGCGCGCTGGTCGGAGTGGTCATCTTCCAGGGCATGCTCGGTATGTGGACGGTGACGCTGCTGCTCAAACCCGCAATCGTTACGGCACACCTGCTTGGCGGGCTCACGACCCTGGCGCTGCTGGTATGGCTGGCGCTGCGGGCGTTCAGGTTTCAACGTGCCGAGGCTGCCCCCGGATTGCTGTTTCTTGGCAGGCTGGGCATGATTTTGCTGGTCGCGCAGATCACGCTGGGCGGCTGGACCAGCACCAATTATGCGGCCCTCGCGTGCTCCGACTTTCCGACTTGTCATGGCAGCTGGTGGCCTGAGGGCGACTATGCGAACGCCTTCCATGTGGTGCGCGAACTGGGTATGACCCCGGATGGCGAGTTGCTGTCGACGGCTGCGCTGACCGCAATTCACTGGATGCATAGAATCGGTGCGCTCGTGGCCGGTGGTGCGCTATTCCTGCTGGCCTGGTTGTTGTCGCGCAGGCAGGCGACCCAGCCCGTTGGTCTGGCGCTGCTCGCCGCTGTGGTGCTTCAGGTATTGCTCGGGGTGGCGAACGTGGTTTTCGGTTTGCCCTTGCTGCTGGCGGTTGCGCACAATGCGGGCGCAGCGCTGTTGGTCATTGTGATGGTGGGTGTCAATTATCGGCTGGTGCGCGAAGGTGCGGCAGCCAGGGCGGGAAGGAGAGGAAATGAGCGGACTGAACACAAGAACTCTTACGCTTGACCGGCTTCCCGCCAGTCGTCGCCTGCACGCCTTCTATGTGCAGACCAAACCCAGGGTCAACACCCTGATCGTGTTTTGCGCAATCATCGGCATGTTCCTCGCAGTGCCGTCGGGCTTGCCCGATGCTGCGCTGGTGTTGAGTGCAACGCTGGGTATCGCCTTCGTTGCGGGCGCGGCGGCGGCCTTCAACTGCATGATCGAGAGTCGCATCGATGCCCATATGGCGCGTACGCGGGCGCGTCCGCTTCCGCGCGGCGAAATCGGCAGCGGTGAAACCCTGGCCTTCGCGGGGGTGATGGGTGGCTGTGGGCTCCTGATCCTGCATCAGTTCGTGAACCCGCTCACGATGTGGCTCACGCTGGCTACCTTTGTCGGCTATGCGGTTATCTACACGGTGGTGCTCAAACCGCGCACCCCGCAGAACATCGTTATTGGCGGGGCCTCCGGCGCGATGCCGCCGGTTCTGGGCTGGGCTGCGGTCACGGGCGAGGTCAGCGCCGATGCGTTGTTGCTGTTCCTGATCATCTTCGCCTGGACGCCGCCACACTTCTGGGCGCTGGCACTCTATCGCACCGAAGACTACGCCAGGGCGGGCCTGCCGATGCTGCCCGTTACCCACGGTCAGTATTACACCCGGCTGTCGGTGCTGCTGTACACCTTCATCCTGTTTGCGGTAACGCTGCTGCCATTCGCAACCCGGATGAGCGGTTGGTTGTATCTGGTTGCCGCGGTAATACTTGGCGGGGCGTTTCTCCATCATGCGTGGCGTCTGTATGTTGCCTATTCCGACAGCCTCGCACGCAAGACCTTCAGGTTTTCGATTCTCTACCTGTTCTTGCTATTTGCAGCGCTTCTGACCGATCATTACATCCGTTTCTGATCGATGGTTAGCGCTGATGCTTCGTTTTCTGATGATTTTGGCAACCGCTTTTGCGGTTGCCGGCTGTACCGGGGATACCGGAACCCGCTTTCACAACACCGACCTGACCGGTGCCGCCTACGGCAAGACCCTATCCCTGACCGATCATCACGGTAACAAACGTGATCTGGCCGACTTCAAGGGCAAGGTCGTCACCCTGTTCTTCGGATTTACGCAGTGCCCGGATGTTTGCCCAACCAGCCTGTCGACCATGAGCGAGGTCATGCGACAGCTTGGTGCCGACGCCGACCGCGTTCAGGTGTTGTTCGTGACCGTCGATCCCGAGCGTGACACCCGTGCCCTGCTCGAAGCCTATGTGCCGGCTTTCGATCCGCGGTTTCTGGGTCTTTATGGTGATCTCGATCAAACGGCCGAGGCCGCACGCGAGTTCAAGGTCTTTTACCGCAAGAGCGGTGACCTCACAGGAATGAACTACACGATCGATCACTCCGCCGGCACCTACGTATTCGACCCTTCAGGTCGCTTGCGACTGTATGTCAAGCACGCCGAAACGGCGGAGAACATTGTGGGTGACATCCGTTTGTTGCTTGACGGAAAGTAGAAAGGGCTGCCTTGGCAGCCCTTTAGCTCAGACGTCAATGGCGACCGACGGCCGTTACGCAGCGAGCAGCCCCCGCATCTTCTGCATCGCCTTCACCTCGATCTGCCGGATGCGTTCCGCCGAAACACCATACTCAGCGGCGAGTTCGTGCAGGGTAGGGCTGTCGCCCTCGTGTAGCCACCTGCGGCTCACGATGTTGCGGCTGCGCTCGTCCAGGCTTGCGAGCGCGCCAGTCAGGCCTTCATCCTGCAAGCGTGCCGATTCGGCGCGTTCGAGCACTTCGGACGGCTCCGCATGCGGGTCGGGCAGGTAGGCGATCGGGGCGAACTGGTCGTCGTCATCATCGCGGTCGCCCTCGAGCGGCATGTCGCGCCCGCCCAGTCGGGTTTCCATCTCGACGACCTCTTCGGGTTTGACGCCGAGTTGAGTTGCTACCGCTTTTACCTCGTCGCAACTCAGCGTGCCGGTATCGGCCTTGAGGCTGCGCAGGTTGAAGAACAACTTGCGCTGCGCCTTGGTCGTGGCAATCTTCACCAGGCGCCAGTTACGAATGATGTACTCGTGAATCTCCGCCTTGATCCAGTGGATTGCGAACGATACCAAGCGCACACCACGCGCCGGGTCGAAGCGTTTTACAGCCTTCATCAAGCCGATATTGCCTTCCTGGATCAGGTCGGCATGCGGCAGGCCATAGCCCAGATAACCGCGCGCAATTGCAACCACCAGACGCAGGTGCGACATCACCAACTGACGCGCTGCATCGACATCACCGTCGTCATGCAGACGCCTCGCAAGATCGCCTTCTTCCTTTTCGGTCAGAAGCGGAATGCGGTTAACCGACTGGATGTACTGGTCAATACTGCCAACGGCAGACGGAACAGGCATCGCAAGGGCATGGGTCATGTTCATCTATCCTCCTTGTGCGTATTTTAGCACTCTGCGCTTGAGAGTGCTAAACGGACTATGAGTTCCAGCTCTAGAACGTACCAAGCCTACCCCGATTTTCGGCTGGCCGCTGAACAGGGGGTCTTTGTTCTAGACTTGATAAATGGTTCCAATAATGACACCATAAAGGCATGGGATCGTCAAAAAAGACTCTGGATCAAATGCGCAGGGAGCCCACCAACGTGCGCTTCGCAGACTTGCGCAAGGTTTGTGAATCATACTTTGGTGAACCACGCCAAAACGGGACCAGCCATCTGATCTTCAAAATGCCCTGGGCGGGTGACCCGCGCGTGAATATCCAGGATACGGGCGGCAAGGCGAAGTCCTATCAGGTGCGACAGGTGTTACAGGCAATAGACAAACTGGAGGGCAGGCAATGAGGCTTGATCATTACACTTATCGCGTTACTTGGTCACCAGAGGACGCGGAGCATGTGGGTTTGTGTGTCGAGTTTCCTTCATTGAGCTGGCTGGCGGCTACGCCAGAAGCCGCACTTGCGGGTATTCGGCAGCTTATGGCTGAGGTCGTTGAAGATCTTGAAGCCAGCGGGGAACTCATTCCCGAACCCTTGGCCGAGAAGCGCTACAGCGGCGAGTTTCGTGTGCGCATTCCGCCCGAGCTGCACCGTAAGCTTGCGCTTACTGCAGCCGAGCAAGGCGTCAGCCTGAACCGTCTGGCGAGTGTGAAGTTGGCGGGTTGAATGTTGCCCTGTTAAGGCAGTCGGCCACACGCACTAGCGAGTGCAGGCAGGTGTTTACAGTGCTCGATTACCAGGTGTCGAGTGTTGGCTCACGATGGTCTGATCGATCTCTTCGAGTATGACCCGCCACATCGGTTTGACCAAAAAACGCATGTTCTTGATGATCGACTGGACATCCATCATCGATGGCACTCGAGCGCCGCGGTGTTCGACTGCTCCGCCGATTTGGCGGATGTCGACTCCCAACTTGGCGAAATGGCTTGCGAGGCGGGGCTCGGTGAGTACGAACAAGGTGTCGATGTTGTTGCGATGGGCCATGGCGACCGCACCCAGGTAAAGCCCGATAGGTATATACGGAAAGCGCGGCTGGTTCTGGGTGCCGAAGTCTTCGTCGCTGATCGTGGCAGCTGTGTTCGTCTCTCCACGCCGGCGCCGGTAGTATGCCCGCACCGCGAGCCGTGAAACCTCGGCGATGCGCTCGCGTTGTAGTTTCATCGGATCGACGATCGAACGATCGAGGGTCGCGGCGCAGGTGCGCTCGAACGGCAACAGCGCGGTTCTATCATTGGGGTCGGTCAACACCAGTCGCGTGCAACCCACCAGGTTGTCGGGCTCGGTGCTGGTGCGGATCAGGCAGTGCAGGCTGTGGCGATCATAGGCGTCGGTTTCACGGCGATCGGGGCGTTCGGGCTCGAACTTTAGCTCTTCACAGTAAACTTCGTGACGAATCCGATAGACGTCGTCGCGCAGCGCCTCCGTGTTGGCAGCCTGAACACGGAAGTACTTGCGAAATCCGTGTCCCAGGTTGAAGCGATCAAACAGTTTCATGGTTCAACTTCCCTGGCGCAGCGCTTCGACCACCGGCATGCCCGAAACCCTGCGGGCCGGAATGACAGCTGCGAGCGCAGTTGCTAAAAAGCCGATCACGAAGGCCGAGGCCACGGTCAGCGGAACGATCCTTATAAAGGCAGTGTAGCCGATATTCGCATTGGGTGGCGGCGGCATCGGGATGCCGATTGCCGAGATTCCCAGCGCCAGCAAGACGCCCACAAGCACCCCGAGTGCCGCGCCCATCACTCCGAGCAACATGTTCTCGACGATGATGAGCTTGAAAATGTAGCTCTTGCGGTTACCCAGGGCCTGCAGGGTGCCGAACTCGCTCATGCGTTCGAATGTGCTCATGTTCACGCTGTTGGCAACCGACAGCAGCACCATGCAAAGGATGATCAGTTGCAGAACGCCGAACTGGCTGTCATACAGTTGCAGGGTCTTGTCGTAAAAATCAGAGAGCTTGCGCCAACTGCGGGCTTCGGTCTGGGTCGAGTCTAGCAAGGCATTGATCGCTGCCAGGCCAATGTCGGTATCCTCGGTGCGGTGCAGCGTAACGACCAGCACGTTTGACCCAGTGGTTGCCATCAGCTCCTGCGCTGCGGGCAGAGGAATCCGCACCGCTCGCGCATCGAAATCTTTCGAGAAGCTCTGGAATACGCCCACCACTTCGAAGTCGAGCGTGTTCAGCGCGCCATCCGAAGTATTCATGACCAGTGTCACCGGGTCGCCCGGTTTGAGGTTGAGCGAATGTGCGACGCCCTGGCCTACCACCATGCCGAAGCGGTCCGAGTCGGAAAGATGCCGACCCGCAGTGACCTTCAGGTAGGTGCCCAGGCGGGCCTCCTTGTCTGGCTCGATACCCTCGCCGATGATGGCGAGGTCACGCCTGCCATTATTGAGCAAGCCGGAAAAGTTCAGGCGTGCGGCCACCTCATTGACCTGAGGTAAGGCCGATATGCCTTTGGCTAACTCATCCGGCGCGTCGATCAGAAAGCGGTCTGGCTGGCGGGTGCCGCGTTCGAGATAGTCCTTGCGGAATATCTGAACATGGCCTGTCTGCGAGTGGATGATCGCCTCGCCCAATTGAATGAAGATGTCGTGCACGAAGCCGCCCGCCAGGATCAGGCCCGACACCCCGAACATGATCGCCGCGAGCGTCATCGCGGTACGCACCTTCTGGCGAAACACATTACGAATCGAGAGCTTGAGCAGCATGATGGCCTAGCGTTGGTGACGCAGCGCGTCGACAATGTTCAGGCGTGAAGCCTTGAGCGCCGGGAATATGCTTGCCGCCAGTGTCGTCAGAAACGCCAGCAACCAGGCATCGATGGCAAGCCCGGGCGAGATCGCAATCTGCCCGATATAGCCGCGGGCCATCCCGGGTGGCGGTGGCATCGGGATGCCGATTGCCGAAATGATCTCGCTCAGAATGAATCCGAGCACCACGCCCAGCACACCGCCTAAAACGCCGAGGAGCGCGCCTTCCCATATGAATTGCACCAGAATGCCGCGCCGCCTGACCCCGATGGCCATGGCGGTGCCGATTTCGCTGGTTCGCTCGATTACCGCCATGGTCAGTGTGTTCGAAATGCTGAGCACCACGATGAATGCGATCAGGAAGCGTACTACGCCAACTTGCTTGGTGAACAGCTCGACCGTCTTGTTGTAGAAGTCGGCGAGTTCAGTCCAGGGAATGATCTCGAACTCGGCTGCGGGCAGGCGCATGCGCAGATCGGCGATGGCGGCGTCGGTAGAATTGGTATGGTCGAGCAGAATCGCCCAGCTGGTCGCGCCTTCGACCCGCATCAGCCTTCTGGCGACCTCTATCGGCGCACGCAGTGCGGTGTCATCATAGGCTTTGGTGATCGTCTGAAAGAGTCCTGCAACGTTCAATTCGACGGCATTGACGTTGCCCTCGGCGGTCGTTGATAGCAAAACCACCTTGTCGCCCGGCCGCGCCCCGAGGTTGGCTGCCAGCCCCTCGCCCAGCAACACCGAGTCTTCGGGGGCGTTGGTGAGGTCCTTCCCCTCAACGATGACGATCGCCCGGGTGATTGGCGCCTCGGCCTGCGGGTCGATGCCCTCTCCGACGAATGAAACGGTATCGTCCCCCTTGCTGATCAGTCCGCTGAAGGCAAGTCGAGGCGCCACCGTGCGGATTCGGGGGTCGCTTGCTGCGCCCAGTGCCGCGATCGATTCA
This sequence comes from Zoogloeaceae bacterium, assembly GCA_016790005.1. Taxonomy (GTDB): domain Bacteria; phylum Pseudomonadota; class Gammaproteobacteria; order Burkholderiales; family Rhodocyclaceae; genus UBA2357. Next base: position 612 of record JAEUNS010000146.1, on the reverse strand, counting down.
GGCAGCAGGTAGGCATAGGGGTCGCCCAGACCTTCGCGGAAGAAGCCGGGGCGCGTCACCTGTACATGCCCTAGCTGCGAATGGATGGTCGATTCGCGCATATCCACCAGAATCCAGCTGATGAATCCACCCGCGAGTAGAAATGCGATCACCCCACCGCACACGATCGCCAGCGCGAGCGAGGTTCGGCGCACGCTGCGGCGCAGGTTTCGAGCCGCCAGTCCGATACTCTTCATGCGTCTCCCCGGCTACAGATTAATTCCGCCTCGATTTTAGGGCAGATTGTAGCGCCCCGGCGCAATGATGTTGTCGGGGTCGAATACCTGTTTGAGTTCTCTTACCGTTTGCCAGTAGTCCGGCGTGTTTGCGACGATTTTGTCCATCATGTCGGCGCGCGCACGATAGACCTCGAGCCCACGGGAGCGGATGAATTCGAGCAGTGCATCAGCACAACGATGCGCCCGTTCCACCTCGTCGTCCGACGATCGATCGAATAACAGATTCACCACCGCCACCAGCGAGGTCGGGGTTTCAACGTTGAGGGTCATGTACAGCACATGATCGAACTTCTTGGCTACAGCCGTCATGCCATCGACGACCTCGGCCACCACC
>JAEUNS010000443.1 GCA_016790005.1 Zoogloeaceae bacterium | reverse complement strand
GGACGCGCCCCGAAAGCGGGGACTCGGCTCAGGTTGCGCGCGAGGCCACGAGACCGGTCGATAGGGCGGTTCCGCACAGCACGATCAGGCCGCCCACGATCATCTGCAAGCTAATGCTTTCGGCGAGGAAGGCCCAGCCCCACACGATTGCAAACACCGGTACGAGGAACGTCACGGTGATCGCACGCGCAGGGCCGATGTTTGCCAACAGCCTAAAGAACAGGATGTAAGCAATGCCGGTCGAGGCCACGCCCAGTACGATCACGCTTGCCCAGGCAAGCGACGATATCGGCTGGCTCGGCCACCAGAACAGCGCTGCGGGCACTGCCACGAGGCTTGCCCCGATCTGGCTCCCTGTGGCCACTGCAAGCGGCGCGACACCGGAGAGGTGGCGCTTGGCGAAACTGGCTGCAATGCCGTATGACAGGGCTGCCGCGAGCCCTGCGAACACAGCGAGACTTGCGCCATCACCCCGCAGATGCGCCTTGCCCCATACGAGCACGATCACCCCGAAAAAACCGATGGCGAGGCCAACGACCTGCGCAGCCCTCAAGCGATCACGCAGCCACAGATAGGCCACCATGGCGCCCCACAGTGGCGTTGAGGCGTTGAGAATCGACGCGAAACCTGCGGTGACATGCAGGGTGGCATAGGCGAGCAGGCAAAAGGGCATGGCCGAATTGAGCACGCCCAGCGCAATCAGCGGAGCCGCGTGGCGACCGAGCAATGCGGTTTGCCTGCGTAGATGCAGAATGATCAGCAGAAAAACGGCTGCGATGCCGACCCGAACCGCAATCAGCGCAACCGGCCCGAATTCGGGTACCGCCACACGCATGAAAATGAACGATGCGCCCCACAGGGCGGCGAGCACGACCAGTTCGACGACGTCACGGCCTTTCATTACGATGTCCTCGATTGCCCGAAAGTTGGCTGCGGCGGCGCGGGCAGGGTCTGCGACCAGCGGACCGAATGTGGGTCGAAGCGCCTTGCAGAAACCATGCCGCAGCCTTGAATGCTGACGAAGCAATCTAACGGTCGGCTTGGGAGTGCCCCCTGTTCTTCTTCGCAAACTGTGTTGTTTTCCCCCGGCGCGTCGCCACCTACTCGGTCTCGACCACGATCTCGATCAGCCCGGGCCGGCCCGAGGCAATGGCTGCCTCGACGGCGGGGCGGATCTCCGCCACCGTGGTGATCCGTTGCGCTGGTACGCCCATCGAGGTCGCGAGCGCCTGGTAATCGATCGCGGGGTCGGTGATGTCCATCGCGATGAACTGGCCGGTGCGCGCCGAGGTGTAGTGCGACTGGCTGCGCATGAAGTTCTTGAGGATGTTGTATTCGCGGTTGTTGATGACCACGAAGGTGACCGGCAGCTTTTCGTTGACCGCGGTCCACAGTGATTGCGGGGAGTACATCGCGGCGCCGTCGCCGACCAGGGATACGACCGGCTTGCGGCCGATGCCAAGCGAGAAGCCGATGGCGGCTGGCATGCCCCAGCCGAGCGCGCCGCCGCGCAAAAAGGAGTACTGGCGGGTGGAGTGGTTGTTCAGGAACTTGCGCAGGTGGTGGGCGGTGGCCAGGGCTTCGTCGACGATGGGAGTGTCGCCAATGGCCTCGGCGAGTTCGCGCGCGGCCACCAGGGGATGGATTCCCGGTCGGTCCTGCAGCGCGTCGGCCTGGGCCATCAGGGCTTTATGGCGTGCGTCGAAGGCAGTCTGAAACGTGGTGCGGCGGGCCGCGAAGGCATCGGCCCGGTCGGCGAGCTCGGTCTTGAGCAACGCATTGAGCTGGACGAGCGAGAGCTGGATGTCGCCGACCACGGACAGCCGCGTCGGGTAGGTGCGGCCCAGATCGCGGCCGTCCGCCGACAGCTGATAGAGCTCGCAGCCGGCCGGCAGAGCGGAGGCGTCGGAGTACAGCACGGTGATGAAGGACTTGCCGCCGAGTGCGAAGATGCAATCGACGTCGGCGATGGCCTCGGCGATGCCGACCGCCTTGGCGGGCAGGTTGCCCTGCCACAGGTAATGCCCGGTCGGGTAAGGGATATGGGCTGGCCAGGAAGAACCGAACACCGGGGCGGAGAGGATTTCGGCCAGCTCGACCACATCGCGGTAGGCGTCGCATTGCGAGATCTCGTCGCCAGCGATGATGGCGACCTTGCCGGGTGCATAGCTGGCCAGTTCGCGCGCAAGCTCGGGCAGCGAACCGGCGATCGGGCGTCGGTCCACCCTCGATACGCGCGGAATCTCGACTGCGCTCTCGGCCTCCATGACATTCATCGGTAGCGACAGGAAAACCGGGCCGGGCGGGGTGGCGCTGGCATCCTGCAGGGCGCGCCGCACGAGGATGGGAATCTGCTCGGGGGCGGTGACCTCCTGCGCCCACTTCGATATCGGCGTGGCGATTGCGACCAGGTCGCCCTGCAGCAAGGGGTCGGCGATCGCATGGCGGGAATCCTGCTGGCCGGCGGTGACCACCAGCGGCGTGCCGGAGGTGCGCGCATTGATCAGGTTGCCCATGCCGTGGCCAAGGCCGCCAGCGGTGTGCAGGTTGATCACCCCGGGCTTGCCCGAGGCCTGGGCGTAGCCGTCGGCCATGGCCACCACACAGGCTTCCTGCAGGCCCATGACATAGTGGATGCTCTTGCGCCCGATTAGGGCGTCGATGAGCGGCAGTTCGGTGGTGCCAGGGTTGCCGAAGATGTACTCGACCCCTTCGGTTTCGAGCGCTTCCAGCAGTACATGGGCGCCGCGTCGGATTTCGGGTGTCGTCATGATTTCGTCACTCCATGGCCTTGTGAGCAGAGTGCGTAGCAGACCACAAATGCAGGCGCTGGGGAAGCTGCGGAAAACAGGGGACAGATGGAAAACCGGGGACAGACCACTGTTTCGGCGGTTTTCTAATCAAAACAGCTCGTCGGACGCCAACTCGACCGACTTGCGAGGTCGTCCGGAACGTCCCGGTGTCGCGCGCCTGCCGATCGCATCCGACACCTGTGACGCAAAGCCCTCATTGCCCAGTGCAAAATTGCCATTGGTTGCCCGCCGAATCTGATCCACCAGTCCCGACTCAAGCGCATGGCGAAACAACTCGCGATAAGCCGCTTGACGCGTTGCCTCGCCATCACCAAGCGCGTTGTAAAGCGGATGCGGCCTTAGCAGGCTGTCGGCTTCGCCTTGCGCGTTGGCACGATAGCTTGACCAGCGATACTCAGCCGGGTGTGCCACTATGCCGGCGCGTACAGGATTCAGCTCGATGTACCGCTGGCAGGCCCACAGATAATCCTCCTCCTGGACCAGACAGGACCGAAAGCGCCCCTCCCACAAGGTTCCGCTACGGTGGTAGACGCGGTTCACGTACTGCACATATCGCTGCCCCAGCGACTTCATCAACATGCCCCCCGCATCGGCGCGCTCCGAAGAGATCAGCAGATGCACGTGGTTGGTCATCAGCGCATAGGCGTGGACCCGACAGTGCGTCTTGTCGGCATATTCAGCCAGCCAATCGAGGTAGCGGCGGTAGTCCTCGTCCGCGAAGAAGCAGGGCTGACGATTGTTGCCGCGCTGGATGAGATGGACAGGGACGTTCGGCAAGGTAATGCGAGCGCGTCGTGGCATGATGGACTCCGGCGGACGGGGCGTTGACGAAGTCTAGCAGAGCCATGAAACCGTGGTCTGTCCCCTGTTTTTCGCGTAACTGTCGAACTCGGGTGCCAAGGGATTGTTACTCATTTGCGGTCTTGAGCTCGGCCGGCTGTTCAATACTGTGTCTCCTGTTGTTTGTTGTTGAGTGGTTGTCGTTTCGGCTTTGTATTCTTTTAGCCATGTTCATGAATGGCTTCTCAATAAGTCTGTAGCTCGCATAAGAAACGACGACCGTTGCAAAGAACGCTAGAAGCGTTCGGTGATATTTGTTCTGAACTAAATGAGATGAAAGAACAAGCACGGGATAGT
>JAEUNS010000338.1 GCA_016790005.1 Zoogloeaceae bacterium | reverse complement strand
CATCGTCCTCAGGGCACCAACTCCAGCGTCGTGACGGTGAATATCCCGCCGGAACGTTCGGCCACGAAGCGGATCTTGTCGCCTGCCTTGACCCGATCGAGCATCCCGGCGTCGCCTGCGCGGAACACCATGGTCATCGGTGGCATGTCGAGCGCTGCGAGCGGGCCATGGCTGATCGTGAGCTTGCCGGCGGCTTTGTCGACCTTCTTCACGGTGCCGTCGGCGAATTCGCCCGCTTCGCTGGCGACTGCTGCGGCATCGCCGTGATGTGCATCAGGGGTGTCTGCAGCCAGGATCGGCTTTGCGCTCAGCAAGGCCATGCTTGCCAGGGCTACAAGAGTCGGGGTTAGTCTCATGATTGTTTCTCCGCTTGCCGCTGATCGAGGTCGCAGTATGGCCGGCGGGTACCGTCGCCTTCCTGACGTGCGGATTACATCTTTGTAATCCTGCCGCAGCGCCGACTCGGCGGTGCACAATTGCGTGCAGTCAAATGCGCGGCCTGGGAGCAATGCAGTGAAGATCCTGATCGTCGAAGACGAACCGAAAACCGGTGACTATCTGCGCCAGGGGCTGGCCGAGGCCGGGTTCGTGGTCGATCTCGCGCGCGACGGGCTCGACGGTCTTCACCTTGCGCTGAGCGGCGATTACGACCTGATCGTGCTCGATGTGATGCTGCCTTCGCTCGATGGCTGGGGGGTGTTGCAGACGGTGCGGCGTCAGGGGCGCGAGATGCCGGTGTTGTTTCTGACCGCACGCGACCAGGTCGTAGACCGGGTGCACGGCCTCGAGCTGGGCGCCGACGATTACCTGGTCAAACCGTTCGCGTTCTCCGAACTGCTCGCACGGGTACGCACACTCTTGCGTCGGGGCAAGACCAAGGAGCCCGAGGTGCTGCGCGCGGCAGACCTCGAGCTCGACCTGCTGCGTCGGCGGGTTTTGCGTGGTGGCGTGCGGATCGACCTCACTGCCAAGGAGTTTGCGCTGCTCGAGTTGCTGTTGCGGCGCCAGGGCGAGGTGTTGCCTCGCTCGCTGATTGCATCTCAGGTGTGGGACATGAACTTCGACAGCGACACCAACGTCATCGAGGTGGCGGTGCGGCGCCTGCGGGCCAAGGTCGACGAACCCTTCGAGCCGCGCTTGATCCGTACCGTGCGCGGCATGGGTTATGTGCTCGACGTGCCGGAGGCGTATTGATGGCGCTGCTCGGGCATACACGCCTGCCGCTGTCGCTCACGACCCGGCTGGCGCTGCTGTTTGCGCTATTGACTGCGAGCTTGTTGATCGTGGTCGGGGTGGTGATGGGGCGGGCGGTCGAGGAGCATTTCCACGAGCTTGACGACCATGAGTTGAGCGGCAAACTCAGCCTGATCGAAAACCTGATCCGGCGCGCGAACACGCCACAGGCGCGCGAGGCTTTGCCGCAGCGGCTCGACGATGCCTTCGTCGGTCACGACATGGTGGCGGTGTTGATGCGCGACGAAGAGGGTAGCGTGATCTATGCGTTGCAGGCCGGGCGATTTGATCTGGAGCAGATCGAAGGCATGCCGCTGCCGCCGCCCCCGGCCATATGGCAGCGGGACGCCCGCCAGTTCATCGGGCGGGAGGCGGTGTTTGAGCTGCCGGGGGTGGAAGGGGGCGTTCAGACGCCGGTGCGGGTGTTGCTCGGACTGGATATTTCGCATCATGCGCACTTTCTGACCGAACTGCGCACCCAGTTGTGGGTGGGTATTTCGTTTTCGGCGCTGGCTGCGGCCTTGTTCGGTTGGCTTGCCGCGTACAAGGGCCTGACGCCGCTGCGCAATGTCACTGCCGCCGCGCGCGACCTGTCGGCGGAGCAACTTGGGGTGCGCCTCGTCAAGGGCGATGCGCCGGCCGAAGTGCACGACCTGGTCGAGGCATTGAACGGCATGCTCGATCGGCTGGAATCGTCGTTTCAGCGTCTGCGCGATTTTTCGGCCGACATCGCCCACGAACTGCGCACGCCGGTGTCGAATCTGATGACCCAGACTTCGGTGGCCTTGTCGCAGAAACGCAGCCCCGAAGAATATCGCGAGGTGCTCGGCTCCAATCTCGAGGAATTCGAGCGCATCGCGCGCATGGTGGGGGACATGCTGCTGCTCGCCCAGACCGAGAACAGCCGCCTGCCGCAGAAGCCGGAGCTTGTGGTGTTGGCGGACGAGGCGCGCGCGCTGGCCGAGTTTTATGAGGCGCTGGCCGACGAGAAAGGCATACGCCTGCAGGTTTGCGGTGAGGCGCGGGTGCGAGGCGATCGCCTGATGCTGCGGCGCGCGGTGTCGAACCTGCTGTCCAATGCACTGCGGCACACCGCTGCCGGTGGTGTGGTCGAAATCGAGATTGCCGAGGCGGGCGGGTGGGCGACGCTGGCGGTGCGCAACCCTGGCGATACCATCGCGCCTGACCAGCTTGCGAGAATCTTCGAGCGTTTCCACCGTGCAAGCCCCGAGCGCCATCGCCATGGCGAAGGTGCCGGGCTCGGCCTGGCGATCACGCGCTCGATCGTCGAGGCGCATGGCGGGCGGGTGAGCGCAGAGTCGGCTACAGGCCGCACCCGTTTTTGCATTGCACTGCCCGCTGCCGGCACTGCGCCGGCCGGAAGTACCTGAAGCATATCTTTTGAATGGAGTACCGATCATGAAGACGAAACCAGAGTCAATCTCGAAGATGCTGTGCCGCCTCATCGTGGTGGCCGCACTTGCAGGGGGCACCGGCCTGGCGCTCGCGACCGGCGGTGACGCCGAGCTTACGATGTACAAGGACCCGAACTGCGGCTGCTGCGGTAAATGGGCCGAGCACATGCGCGCCAATGGTTTCAACGTGAAGGAGATCTCGAGCGCCGAGATGGGCGCGGTCAAGAGCGCCGCCGGTGTGCCGCAGAAACTCGGTTCCTGCCATACCGCAAAGGTGGGTGGCTACATCGTCGAAGGTCATGTGCCGGCTTCGGATGTTAAGCGGATGCTGGTAGAGCGGCCGGCCATCGTCGGCATCTCCGCGCCCGGGATGCCGCTGGGGGCGCCGGGTATGGAAGGCCCTTATCCGGCCGACCGCTACGATGTGATCAGTTTCGATGGCGAAGGCAAAACCGAAGTGTTTTCAAGCCATTGACAGGTTCAAAAGATCCATTCCCGGCGGGTGGGGCCTCACCAAGTGGTCTTGCTCAGGCAGTCGCACGCAAGTCCCAGTCCAGTTCGTCTTCTACATGCATGACGTCACAATCCAGCCCATGCTCGTGCGCGTCCGGACGTGCGCTCGTTACGCCATGGGCCGACTGTGCAGCACCGAGCACGACCAGATCTCTGGCATCCGGACTGACGAAGCGTTTCAGTTGCGTCGCGTCGGCGACCACGATGCAGTGGGCCGGATCCAGGCCTAGGCGATGACGCAGGCCTTCGAGCAAAATTTCGGTGCTGTGGGTGTCTTGATCGCTGCTGGCGGGCGCGGGGTGCTGAACCAGACAGATTCGTGTTGCAAGATCGCTTGCGAGTTGTGCGAGGCGTCGATGGAAGCTGTCGCCGGTGGCAACGAAGTCGGCGATGACAACGGCGCTGCGGTACGGCAGGGCGAGCCGCAAGAGCGAAGCCTCGGGACCCGCAGAGGCCGTTGCATACGATGAGTCGGCCTGCCCGCCTCTGCACACCGTTTTCAAGCCTCGCAAGGGGCTGAAACCCCTTTGTTTTACACGCTGGACCGGGTGAGTAGTGCTGATTCTTGAATCGGGCGGCTTTCGCCAGATTGCGTTCTGCTCGACCTGCAACGGGAATGGCATCGATCTCCTCCAATTGTTTCCTGGACACGGGTCTGTCGCCCGATGAATCAAATCGACACACCAATGCAGGGTCTATGCCAGCTCGCCTAAATATATGAATTATTTGTGTTTAATTGTTTATTTAAAGAATTGATGCAATGGTTTGTCTCAAAGTGTGGACAGATGTATGCCTCTGGCGGGTAGTTGACCGAGAATAGCAGTCTAGGTTTTGATTAAGTATATGAATAAAATATAAAATTTAAATATGTCTCAATTTTGGGATAAGTCTCAAATCGTGGACGAAAGGCCGAGTGCAGCGATCTTTTTATACAAGGTGGCGCGACCCATCTGGAGTTGGCGCGCGGCTTCGCTCACTCGCCCGTTGCAGTTGGCTAGGGTTTCGGTGATCAGCTTGCGCTCGAAGTCGGCGATGGCCGAATCCCAGGTTTGAAGCGGGTTTGTGGTGGGTGGTGTTGTCGCGATCGGGGTGATGATGGCGCGGAACTCGTGCTCGCCAAGTCGAGCATGGTCGGTGAGCATCGCGGCCTGTTCGAGTGCGTTGCGCAGCTCGCGAATGTTGCCGGGCCAGGCGCAGCGGCGAAACAGCGCCAGCGCGGTTGGGTCGAGTTCGCGTTGTGGCATGGCGTGCTGGCGGGCGATGTCCTCGAGAATGCTCTCACACAGCATTTCGAGATCGGACAGTCGTTCGCGCAGCGGCGGCAAGGTGAGCGGCAGCACCGCAAGCCGATAATAAAGATCGGCGCGAAAGCCGCCGGTGGCGAGTTTGCGGGCGAGGTTTACGCTCGTTGCGGCGATGATGCGCACGTCGACTGGCACCATGCGGTCGGAGCCGAGCGGCTCGACCTCCTGCTCCTGGATCGTGCGCAGCAACTTCGCCTGCAGCGCTAGCGGCATGTCGCCAATTTCATCCAGGAAGAGCGTGCCACTGTCGGCGAGCTGAAACTTGCCCAGCCGTCCCTTGCGGTCGGCGCCGGTGTAGGCGCCCGGGCTGGTGCCGAAAAATTCGGCTTCGAGCAGGTTCTCCGGAATCGCGGCTACGTTGACCGCGATGAACGGTTTGTCGGCGCGCGGCGAGGCGGCATGGATGGCCTGAGCGAGCAACTCCTTGCCGGTGCCGGTTTCGCCCAGCAGCAGCACCGGAGCTTCGAGTCGGGCGGCACGCCGCGCCTGGCGCTTGACTTCCATCGCGGCCGGGCTGCTGCCGACGAAGTTCGAGAAGGTGTAGCGGGTGCGGCGTTCGTCGGCGAGGCGTTTGCGGGTCTGGGCGAGCTCTTGCTGCATCCTGCCCAGCCGGCCATAGAAGGTCTTGAGCGGTTGCACGTTGTCGAACAGGGCGAAGCCAACCGCGCCGATCACTGTGCCGGCGTCATCGCGCAGGGGAATGCGGGTAACGACGAAGCTCTCGTCGCGGGTTTCGAGTATGTCGAGCAGGATCGGCTGGCCGGATGACACCACGTCGCGCATCATCGAGTTGGGGATGACCGCTTCGACTTCGCGGCCGATCGCTTCGGCGGCGGTCGGCAGACCGAAGCGCTGGGCATAGCGGTCGTTCATCCACACGATGCGGGCACCACTGTCGACTACGATCGTGCCTTCGCAATAGTTGTCGAGCGTCGCAAACAGCGATTGCATGGCCTGGGTGCGGATCGAGGCGTAATCGAAATCAGGGCTTTTCATGTAGTTTGGGCCTGTGTCTCTTTTTGGAGTCATTGTCTCGGTATGTGGACGAGAGCTTAGCGCCTTGATTCCTGTTCGCAAAGGCGTTTGTCGGGCAATTGCGCATGCGCCTGTCCCGCTTTGGAGACGTCGATGTTGGCGCGAGCGGCCTCCAAGGGCGGTTGAGTTTCGCTAAGTTGGCGTGGACGCTGAAGAATCCGACCCAGATACGCTCGGCCGCCGACCTGGCATGCGCCATGCTTAGAGTTGCCGGCTGTCCGGCTGGTCCGCGCGATTGCGCCTGCATTTCACCCGACGCCGAAGCATGTTCTTCCTCCCCCTCCCGGCGATGTATGCTGATCGTCGCATGCCAGGTAGTTTGGGGACGGCGAGTCGCCGGGTCTGCCGGACACGCTTTATCACCCGCGCCATGCTGCAATGGCGGGGCGGGTGCCTTGACGAAAAAAATGAACGAACGATCCGGCTGGCATTGAGCCGTGCCCGAGATCGCAAGAGGAGACAATTCGATGAAGTGCAAGGGCTATTCCGTAGGGATGGTGGGCGTTGCCGTGGCCGCATTGGCGGGGCTTCATGGTTGCGGTGGCAGTGATTCGGTGCCGGCGAATGTCTTGCCGGATTTCGTCAAGGGGTCGGTGTCGGTCAAGACCTATGACGGTGCTTCGGACGACCTCCTGACCGGCGGGCTGGGCAAGACCGGCTTGATGGGCACAGCACCGGCGTATGCCGACCCGATCAATCCGACCACGGCCGAGCTGCGCCGCAATGCGATCTACAACAACTACCGGGCCCTGACCGACTTCACCGCGGCCGGTGGCTTCGGCAGCCTGTTCGGCCCCAACATCGACGTCAGTGGCAACGACACGCTGGGCGAGGGCAAGGTGGCGGGCGCCGAATACATCGCGGTGGCGGATGACGGCAGCGGCAAGCTCAATGTGAGCATGATGGTGCAGGTACCGGACAGCTTCGACCGCAACAAGCCGTGCATCGTCACCGGTACCTCATCCGGTTCACGCGGTGTCTATGGCGCGGTGGGGGTGTCGGGCGAGTGGGCCTTGAAGCGCGGTTGCGCGGTCGCCTACACTGACAAGGGCACCGGCAATGGTATGCACGATCTCGCAAGCGACCGGGTCAACAGTATTGAAGGCACGCTGCTGCCCGCCGGCGATGCGGGTGCGCGGGCGATCTTTCGCGCCGACATCAGCGCGGCCGATCTGATCGCGTTCAATACCAGCCATCCGAATCGATTTGCCTACAAGCATGCCCACTCGGGTCAGAACCCCGAGAAGGACTGGGGCAGGAATACCCTTGATGCGATCCGGTTTGCGTTCTACGCGATCAACGATCGCTTCGGTGAGCCCATCGGCACTGCCGGACTCAAACGGCGTGACTTCGTTCCCAGCAACACCCTGGTCATCGCGTCGTCACTTTCCAACGGCGGGGGCGCGGCGATCGCTGCGGCGGAACTTGATACCGAGGGCCTGATCGACGGCGTTGCGGTGTCTGAACCCAATGTGCAGCCCCGCGATACCGGGGCGCTCGCAATCCGCCAGGGCGATCGCACCATCAACGCGGTGGGGCGCCCGCTGATGGATTATTTCAGCTTCGCGAACGTCTATCAGCCGTGCGCGATTCTCGCGACCGACGCGGGCGCGGCCACGAGCACGGCATTCTGGCCGGACGCATTCGACACCCTGGCAGCCAACCGTTGTGCTGCACTGCGCAGCAAGGGCTTGCTGCTTGCGGACACCCTGCCCGAACAGGCGAGCGAGGCGCTGCGCAAGCTGCACCAGCATGGCTGGCAGGCCGAGCATGACTATCTGCACCTGTCGCACTATCGCTTTGCGACCAACTCGATTGCGGTCACCTACGTCAATGCCTACGGCCGCTTCGGGGTCCAGGACAAGATCTGCGGCTTCACGCTGGCCGGGACGGATGCGACGGGGGGTGTGGCGGCGGTGACCGAGGCCGCGAAGATGGGCATCTTTGCGACCGGCAATGGCGTGCCGCCGACCAGCGGCATCAACATCGTGTATGAGGATTCGGTGGGCGGGCCGCGACTCGATCTGTTGGGTGTGTCGCCTTCAAGCGGTCTTGCGGACTTCTCGCTCGATGGCGCGCTGTGCATCCGGGCGCTGGCAACCGGGGTCGATCCGGTGAGCGGCGCCACCCTGAGCGGCAGCATGAAGGCGGCGTCCGACA
>JAEUNS010000293.1 GCA_016790005.1 Zoogloeaceae bacterium | reverse complement strand
CTGCGACAACACGATTGCCCCAAGGAGGAGACATGAGCGTTGCGTTTGAAACCATTCGTCTGGACGTCGCAGACGGCGTTGCCACCCTCACGCTGAATCGGCCGGACCGCCTCAACAGCTTCAACGACCTCATGCATCGGGAAGTCCGCGATGCGCTGGGGCAGGTCAAGGCGGCAAGGGCCGACGGCAGCGCGCGCGTGCTGGTGCTGACCGGCGCGGGCCGCGGTTTCTGTGCGGGGCAGGATCTCTCCGACCGCAACGTGGCACCCACCGATGCGCCGCTCGATCTGGGCGCTTCGGTCGAAAAGAACTACAAACCCCTGGTGATGACCCTGCGCGCGCTCGAGCTGCCGGTGATCTGCGCTGTCAATGGCGTCGCGGCTGGTGCGGGTGCCAATATTGCACTCGCCTGCGATCTGGTGTTTGCCGCGCGTTCGGCGAGCTTCATCCAGTCGTTCAGCAAACTCGGGCTGGTGCCGGATACCGGAGGCAGCTGGATTCTGCCGCGCTTGCTGGGGCCGGCACGGGCGCTGGGTCTGGCGCTGCTGGGCGACAAGCTTTCGGCCGAGCAGGCCGAGGCCTGGGGTCTGATCTGGAAATGTGTCGACGATGACGCACTCGCGCCCACCGTTGCCACGATTGCGCGGCAACTGGCGCAGGGGCCGACCTTCGGCTACGCCCAGACCAAGCGGGCGATCTGGGCAAGCTCGACCAACGACTTCGAGCAGCAACTCGATCTCGAGCGCGACATGATGACCCAGTGTGGTCGCTCGCATGATTATCGAGAAGGTGTCGCGGCCTTCATGGAAAAGCGTACTCCGACCTTCAAGGGGCGTTGATCCGATGGCCGCGCTTACAAACAATACCCGGGTGCTGGTCATCGGTGCCGGCGCCATGGGTGCGGGCATCGCCCATGTCGCCGCCGTCGCCGGTCATTCGGTGTACCTGTATGACACCCGCTCTGAGGCGGTCGCCGCCGGTCTGGCCGGCATTGCCAAGGATCTGCGCTTTCTTGCGAGCAAGGGCAAGCTGAGCGAGGTCAACGCCGAGGCCGCGATCGCGCGCGTCTTACCCACGACCACGCTCGCCGATGCAGCCGATGCCGGGCTTGCGATCGAAGCCATCGTCGAGAACCTCGAGATCAAGCAGCGTCTGCTCAAGGAACTCGAGGGTCTGCTGGCCGAGAATGCGATCCTGGCCACCAATACTTCATCCTTGTCGGTCACCGCGCTGGCCTCGGTGCTTGCCCGGCCGCAACAGTGCGCCGGCATGCACTTCTTCAACCCGGCTCCACGCATGAAGCTGGTCGAGATCGTTTCGGGCCTGGCGACGGCGCCGGCGGTTGCCGAAATCCTGCATGCCACTGCGAAGGCCTGGGGCAAGGTCGCGGTGCATGCGCGCTCGACCCCGGGGTTCATCGTCAACCGGGTTGCCCGGCCCTACTACGGAGAGGCCTTGCGGGTGCTCGGCGAGGGGGCGGCCGATGTGCCGACGCTGGACGCGATCATGCGCGAGGCTTGCGGCTTTCCGATGGGCCCCTTCGAGCTGATGGACCTGATCGGCCACGACGTAAACTTCGCGGTGTCGCGCTCGGTGTGCGATGCCTATTTTGGCGATCGCCGTTTCACGCCCAGCCTGATCCAGCAGGAGCTGGTCTTTGCCGGGCGACTGGGGCGCAAGAGTGGACGGGGTTTCTACGACTACGCCGCCGACGCGGTCAAGGGCGGGGCGCATGCCGAGCCCGCGTGTCCCGGCGCGGCCGGGGTTACGCTGGTCGGTGACCCGGGAGTCGCGATGGCACTGGTGGAACGCCTCGCGCAACAGGGTGTGTCCGTCGAACGTGCGCCGGCGCAGGGTGCCTCGGCCTGGTTCGAGATCGGCGAAGCCCGTCTTGCCCTCTCGGACGGGCGCACCGCCACCCGGCGGGCGGCCGAGGATCATTGCCCCAACCTGGTGTTGTTCGATCTGTGCCTCGACTATGCGGCCACGCCCCGTATGGCGCTGGCCCGGGCCGACCAGTGCGACGCCGTCGCCTATGCGTTGGTCGTCGGCACACTCCAGCAGGCTGGGCTCACGGTGTCGCGTATCGACGACGTGGCCGGCATGATCGCTTTGCGCACGGTGGCGATGCTCGCCAACGAGGCTGCCGACGGCGTGCTTGCCGGCATCGGCTCAGCCCCGGATGTCGACACTGCGATGCGCTTTGG
>JAEUNS010000261.1 GCA_016790005.1 Zoogloeaceae bacterium | reverse complement strand
CGGGCCTTCGATCATGATCTCGAGCGCCGAGGCGATGCGCTCGGGGCGGCCGTAAGCCTGCTCCCAGGGCTGGGGGCTATCGGGAATATTGAGGTTCGACACCGAGAAACCGGTCAGACCGGCCTTGGGCTTGGAGCCCCGTCCGGTCGCGCCCTCATCGCGGATCTCGCCACCCGCACCAGTCGCCGCGCCCGGAAACGGCGAGATCGCGGTCGGATGGTTATGGGTCTCGACCTTGGCAAGAATATGCGTCAGACGACTGTGATAACGCCATTCGCCATCGGCATCCGGGTAAAGCCCATCGGCCTCGGCGCCTTCGATCACCGACGCATTGTCGGAGTACGCCACCACCGTGCCGTCGGGGTGCGCCGCATGGGTTTCGCGGATCATGCCGAACAGGGTCTTGCCCATCGGCCGGGCATCGATCACCCAGTCGGCGTTGAAGATCTTGTGACGGCAGTGCTCGGAGTTCGCCTGGGCGAACATCATCAGCTCGACATCGGTGGGATTGCGCGCAATCCGGGTGAAATTGTCGACGAGGTAGTCGATCTCGTCGTCCGACAAGGCCAACCCCAGTTCACGGTTGGCAGCCTCCAGCGCCGCGCGCCCTCCGGCCAGCACGTCTACACTGGTAAGCGCCTGCGGCGCGTAGTGATGAAACAGCGCATCCGCATCGGCGAGGTTGGTGAGTACCGATTCGGTCATGCGGTCGTGAAGATGCGACAGCGCCTGAACCCTGCCACGCTCGTCGTAGCCACCTTTCGCATCGAGCGAATACACGCATCCGCGTTCGATTCGCACGACGCCGGCAAAGCCGCATTGATGGGCGATGTCGGTAGCCTTAGACGACCAGGGCGAGATCGTACCCAGACGCGGCACAACCACCACCTGAGTACCGGCCGGCAGCTCGGACCTTGCGGGCACCGCACCGAGCAGGTCGACCAGGCGTGCGCGTTGGTCGTCGCCCAGTGGCTCGTCCAGCTCTACGAAATACCAATGCTCGGCCGCGAGGCCCTTGAGTTTTGGCAGGACGCGCTGCAGTTTGCGCTGGAGGTCTTGCAGGCGTGAGGCAGAAAGCGCGGGGCTGCCGCGCAACTTGAGAATTTCGGACATGTCGGTGACCGCTGGGGTTTAGGGCGAGCATCGCTCGCGAGCCGGGAGTTGCGGATTATACCCGGCTTGCCAGCCGGGCCGGACGCGCCGTCCGACTTGCGCGGCCCCTGCATCGAATTTCTCGCGACAAGCCCCTTTAATGAGCCCAAGATCCACTTAGTCAGACAGTTGCCACCGGCTTAGGCTACAGTAATGATGACGAGAGGAGGATGTCATGCCTGCAGAAAGATCGAATCACACTTTGCGCCGGACCACCGTGGTCGTCGGCATGATCGCGGGGCTCGGCCTCGCGTTTGGGAGCCCGGCGACGGCCGCCGAAATCGATCCCGACGCAAGCCGGATCGTGCGGGAGATGACCGAATACCTGAGCAAACTGCCGGCATTCAGCGTGCGCGGCGACGTGGACGACGAGCTCATCGACCTCGATGGCCAGAAGCTGCAGATCAGCAGCTCCTCGAGCCTGGTGGTCGAGCGCCCCGCGCACTTCTACGCCCATCGCCAGGGGCCTGTCGCCGATCTCGAGGCCTTCTTCGATGGCAGTACCCTGACCTTGCACGGAAAACGCATCGAAGCCTACATGCAGCTCGACATTTCCGGCACGATCGACACCGCGATCACCGGCCTGCGTTCCGAGCTGGGCCTGGGCGTACCGGCCGGCGACCTGTTTTACGCCGATGCCTACGAAGGCCTGATGACAGACGTGACGAGCGGCACCTACATGGGCACGGCCTACGTCGGCGGCACCGAGGTCCACCACCTCGCGTTTCGCGCGAAGAAGGTCGACTGGCAGCTATGGGTAAAGACCGGAGCGCAGCCCTTGCCGATGAAATACGTGATCACGAGCAAATGGCTGACCGGCGCACCGGCCTATTCAGTGCGCTTCCAGGACTGGAGCACCACGCCCAAAATCAGCGCCAGCCAGTTCAAGTTCGCCCCACCCAAAGGTGCAACGAAGGTAGATGCCATTTCGGTCCACGAACTGGGCACACTCAGCATCGAGGAGGCACGCTAATGTCCAAGCACAATCTCAAGAGTCTCTTTGCCCTTTCTGCCGGTCTGGTGATCGCTTCGCTTGCCTTTGAAGTGCAACTGCCGGTGAAGATCATCAGCGAGGCCAACGCCGTCGTAGGGCGCCCGCTAACGCCGGTCAGCGCGGCGGGCGTCGCCCGTCGCACCACACGACGCACCATTGCACGCACCAATAACTATGTCGCCACATTGCCGGCAGGCTGCTCGACCGTCATCGTCGAGGGCGTGAGCCTGCAGCAATGCGGGGGCGCCTACTATCAACCCTACAACAATCAATATGTGATCGTGATTGTCGACTGAGGCGGGGCGTGCCCGGGCCTTGCACCAGGGCAACAACGGACTGAGTTCGAACCTGTTAGTCTGACGCCGTGCGTTGAAGGCGCACGGATATTGACTACCCTGGACCGCCCTCGATGACACGATTCTTCAACCCCTCCCACCTTTCGGCCGGATTCATCGCAGTCCTGGTCGGCTATACCAGCTCGGCCGTCATCGTGTTTCAGGCGGCCTCGGCGGCCGGGGCCGGGCCGGCAGAAATCAGCTCCTGGCTGTGGGCCCTCGGAATCGGCATGGCGGTGACCTCGATCGGCCTGTCGCTCTACTACCGCGCGCCGGTGCTCACCGCCTGGTCCACACCCGGTGCCGCGCTATTGGTGACGGCGCTTGCGGGCGTACCCATCAGCGAAGCGATCGGCACCTTCCTGTTCTCGTCGCTCCTGATCACGCTCTGCGGCGTATTCGGCTGGTTCGACGTGATCATGCGACGGGTGCCGCGCGCGCTCGCCGGCGCGATGCTCGCCGGTGTGCTGCTGCGCTTCGGCATGGAGTTGTTCACGTCGCTAGAGACGCAACCGGTGCTGGTGGCTACGATGCTGCTGGCCTATCTCGTGATCCGCAGGTTCATCCCGCGCTATGTCATCGCCCTCACCCTGCTTGTCGGCCTGCTTCTCGCGGGCCTGCAGGGCTCGATTCACTTCGAGGCGGTATCGCTGCAGTTCGCCCAGCCGATCTTCACCGCCCCGAGTTTTTCGCTTGCCAGCCTGATCGGCATCGGCCTGCCGCTCTTCATCGTCACGATGGCCTCGCAGAACATCCCCGGCATCGCGGTGCTGCGTGCCAACGGCTATCAAACCCCGGCCTCGCCGGTGATTGCGGCGACCGGCATCACGGGCCTGGTGCTGGCACCCTTTGGCGGTTTCGCGTTCAATCTCGCCGCGATCACCGCCGCAATCTGCATGAGCCCCGATGCAGACCCGCGCCCGGAGCGACGCTACATGGCCGCCGTATGGGCAGGCCTGTTCTATTTGCTCACCGGCATACTCGGGGCCACGGTCGCGGCGCTGTTTGCCGCGTTTCCGCATGAACTGGTGGCGGCGATCGCCGGGCTCGCGCTGATCGGCACGATCGCGAACAGCCTGGCCGGCGCACTCCAGATCGAACATGAGCGCGATGCGGCGCTCATCACCTTTCTCGTCACTGCGTCGGGCATGTCGCTCTTCGGGGTCGGCAGCGCCTTCTGGGGGCTGGTCATCGGCATCATCGCCGCGCAGATCAATCGAAAACCCTGACATATGTCATGCGAACCAATGCATTCCGGCTTGAAGAGGAATTAACAAGATTCCACCCGTTTTGGCTTTCCCTGGGGTGTAAATAAGTCCAAAATCAGGCCCACTTTGATAAAAATGTAGATTCCGATGATGGTTTCAGACGTGCAGGATGGAGCGCAGCGTGCTCCGGACTGCCGAGCGATCCTAAATTCGGTTGCTGACGTAATCGTCCTCGTCACTGCCGACGGCCGAATCATCGCCTGCAATCGCGCAGCTGAGGGGTTTTTCGGGCTCTCGCGTGACGCGCTGACCGGCACGTCGCTGATCGACTGGTGCGGACGACAGCAACACGACGGACGCTCCAACGAAGACTTTGTGCACACCACCCTCGATGCCGCACGCGCCGGGGTGGTGCAAACC
The DNA here is from genome assembly GCA_016790005.1 of Zoogloeaceae bacterium. Lineage (GTDB taxonomy): Bacteria > Pseudomonadota > Gammaproteobacteria > Burkholderiales > Rhodocyclaceae > UBA2357. The sequence continues at coordinate 3,769 of JAEUNS010000261.1, read as the reverse complement.
GAGTGGTGCTATTCGGCACGCGGCATTACCGCTATTGCAGAAATTTCAATCGGTCTTGCCGACCATCACTGCGAAGTGCCGTTGATGGTCGTGTCGATACGCGATGCAAGCGCGCGCAGGCGGGTGGAGTCGCGGCTTCGCTATCAGACCCGGGTGCTGAAGATGCTGGTTCAGGGCGAGGCGCTCGAGCATGTGCTGCGCACCCTCACCCTCGAAGTCGAGAACGACAATCCGGCGATGCAGTGCATGCTGCTGCAGGTGAGCGAAGACCGCTCTTCGTTGCAGGTGTTGGCGGCCCCGAGCCTGCCCATGGATGTCGTGGCAGCGATCGACGAAAGCGCGATCGGGCCGGACGCGATCGGCATGGGCGCCGCAGCATGGGCGGGAGAACGGATCATCGTCGAGGATCTGGCGCTGCAGCCGCTCTGGCAGGCTTACATTCGGCCCCTGCACGCTGCCGGACTCAGAGCCTGCTGGTCGGAGCCCATCCGAAGTGCCCAAGGTAGCGTGATCGGAATGCTCTGCGTTTTCCTGTCCGAACCGCGTTTCCCGTCTTCCTCCGAAGTCGAAAGCATCACCCAGGCGGCAGACCTGGCCAGCATCGCCATCGAACAAACCCTCGCGCAGGCCCGCCTGCGGGCGAGCGAACGGCGCTTCCGCTCGCTGGTCATGAACATCGAGAACATGGCCATCCAGGGCTACGATGCAAACCGCAAGGTCATCCTGTGGAACAAGGGCAGCGAGAAGATCTACGGATTTACCGAAGCCGAGGCGCTCGGCCGGCAGATCGAAGACCTGATCATTCCGCCGCCAATGTGCGATCAGGTGATCAACGAGATCGAAGGCTGGGTTCGCCATGGCGAACCGGTGCCGCCGGGCGAGATCGAGCTGCAACGCAAGAACGGGAGCGCGGTGAGCGTCTACTCGACCCATGAGATGCTGCGCCTGCCGCCCCGCGGCCCCGAAATGTATTGCGTCGACGTCGACCTCACCGAGCGCAAGAAGGCCGAGCAAGTCATCTGGTTTCAGGCAAACTACGATCTGCTGACCGGGCTGGCCAACCGCCATCTGTTCATGGACAGGCTAAGTCAGCAAGTGCTGAAGAGTGGGCGCTCGGGCGAAGCCTTTGCCCTTCTCTACATGGATCTTGACGGCTTCAAGCGGGTTAACGACACCTACGGCCATCATCGCGGCGACCAGCTGCTCATCGAGGCCGCGCGACGGATGCAGCTATGCGTGCGCAAGACCGACACCCTGGCCCGTCTCGGCGGCGACGAATTCACCCTGATCGTGACCAATCACATCGACCGTGACGCGCTGGCCCGGATCGCAGGTTATATCAATCGCGAGGTCGCCGCACCCTACATGCTCGACGAATACGAAGCACAGGTGGAAGTCTCGATCGGCATCGCCGAATTTCCAGTCCATGGTCGAGACGTGGATCAACTCATGCGCTCCGCCGACAAGGCCATGTATGACGCCAAGCAGGCCGGAAGAAACAGCTTTGCATTCGCCAGCTGAGCAAGCCGCGAATATTCAACGCATCGACTGGACCGAGAACGGTACGCCGCACTCGGCGCGCTGGTTGTCCGAAAGCCGGGCGGCACCGCTGCGAATCTGCATTGCCGACGATACCGTGAGCGCAGACCAGGCCTTTCGGCTGGCGTGCGAGGGCACCGCGCTGTTGTGGCGCGGCGACTTCAACAATGCCCGCCAGCTGCTGCAGGCAATCAGCCGACGCATCGACCGCAAGCCGCGCAAGAAGACGCCTGCCGACGCCGACCCGGCCGCAGGGTTTCATGCCCACCGTCTGGCGCAGTCCCAGCGTGCACGCACGCTCGGCATGTTGCTGGTTCCGCTCGATGGCGACTACACCCTGCCTTTGCGGCGAGCCCCCGACGTACGCAGCGCATGCCTGGAGGCGCTCGGCCCCGCAAACGGCGCGATGATCATTCCGCTGCGCGAATTGCTCGGCATCATCGGTGCGCATGAATGGCGGCGCAAAGGCGTGCCGGTAGCGGCACTTGGTGCGGCGATCCATCCGCATTACGGGGTGTTCTCACCGGTTCGGGGCGAATACATCGAACTCGTCTCCACGGCACCGCTTCCGGCCCCCTTGCCCGCGCTCGCCTTCGACATCGGAACCGGTTCCGGCGTGCTGGCGGCCGTGCTTGCGCGGCGCGGCATTTCACGGGTGCTCGCGACAGATCTGAACGACCGCGCACTGGCCTGCGCGGCCGACAACCTCGCCCGCCTCGGCCTAAGCGAGCGCGTAGAGTTGGTGCGCACCGATCTCTTTCCCGAAGCTCGTGCAGCGCTGATCGTATGCAACCCGCCCTGGATCCCGGCAAAGCCCACGTCCGCACTCGAGCACGCGGTTTACGACCCCGATGGTCGCATGCTCAAGCGCTTTCTCGCCGGGGTGGTTAGCCACCTGGCCCCGGGCGGCGAAGCCTGGCTGATACTCTCTGACCTTGCCGAACATCTGGGACTGCGATCGCGCGAAGCCCTGCTGAATCTTTTCGACTCTTCAGGGCTGAAAGTCGTAGAGCGCCTCGACACTCGCCCCACGCACGCACGCGCGCAATCAACCGATGACCCGCTGCATGCCGCACGCAGCCGTGAAGTCACCTCGCTGTGGCGGCTCACACCAGCCTGACGCAGGCCTCAATCCACCAAGCCACATCATTCGCCGCGCCAGCAGCGCGGGCAATCGACTCTCGCATGAATGGCCAAAGTCACGACTGCTAACATGCGCTCACGCCTTAGCATTGCAGCATTGTTACACTACCGGGCGATTTTCAATTCATGCGAGCCCCACGTGTCCGAGCAGACCGCATCGCCCCCCGCGTATTCAGCCCATTGGCGCAGGACCGTGATTACGCCGAAGCCTACGCCAACACCGTGTACTAAAGTCGCGCGAATTGATGGCCTTTCTCAAGACGCTGCGCGGCCGTGATCCCCCTGCACTCATCGTTGTGCTCGGCGAACATCTCCCATTTCTCGGCATGAACCACGCCAACTACACCGACTCCGGTCTACTGGCCGAGAACCGGGCAGAATTCACCGACGAGATGTTTCGCACCCTGGTGGCAACGCCGCTCATCGTGATCGATGGCAAGCAAGGCCCCCCTGAAACTTGGCGACATGCCACTCTACCAAGTGCCCGCACTGATTCTCGATCTGCTGGGCGACAGCCGTGACAGCTTGCTCACGATGACCTTCACTCCCGCAAACACGACCCGCATCCGGCCGCTGCCCGGCATCACGCTTCAATCGTTCGGGACGAAGGTTTCGACCTGTCGTGCGAGCGACAGCGACCCTGTCGGCTGTAGCGCTTCGAGCGCGTGGCTTGACGCGATCACGACACTCCAGAACGACCTCTTCAGTAGCCACCAGTATGCGCTCCAGAAATCCGCGCCCGCGGGTGACCCAATCACCACCACGGCACTCGCGGACGACCTGGAAAGCATGCCGTCGGTGCAGGACTGAACGACCCATGCCACCATGCCCGCTGTGGGTTAACGAAAATCGCCGTGGCGATTCACTGCGCTCCCCTCGCCCGCTTGCGGGAGAGGGGTTGGGGGTGAGGGAACGGTCTGGCGGCTTTCATGATTCGGGGTCGTCAGCCGCCATGCCCGTCAGCCCTGATCGCGCGCAGGCTCGGGCTGCATGCGCCGGCCGAATCGCCGCATGAAGTTACGGTCGATACGATCCTTCCAGCGCCACACCCAGCGCCCCCACCAGCCGAAGGGCCCCCAGGCCGCAA
>JAEUNS010000234.1 GCA_016790005.1 Zoogloeaceae bacterium | reverse complement strand
CCCGTCCGCCAGTGCGGTGGCGGTGTGCCAGAACCGCATCGACGAAAAGACTTTTCTCGCCGACAACGGCCTGCCGCACGGCCCGTTTGCGGCGATCCGCACGGCCGACGACATCCGCGCCGCGAATGCCGGTTTGTTTCCGGCGGTGCTCAAGGTCGCCCGCTTCGGCTATGACGGCAAGGGTCAGGCGCGGGTGGCCGACCGCGACGAGGCGCTGGCCGCTTTCGAGCGCTTCAATCACGAGCCCTGTGTGCTCGAACGCATGCTCAAGCTCGATTTCGAAATGTCAGTCGTGCTTGCACGCGATGCAGACGGCCGCATGCGCTGCTTTCCAACCGTTGAGAACCGCCACCGCAACGGCATTCTCGATGTCAGCATCGCTCCGGCGCGCGCTACCGCTTGCCAGCGCGACGAAGCCCAGGGCGTGGCCGAGCGGGTGGCAGAAAAGCTCGGTTATGTGGGAACACTGGCGGTGGAGTTCTTCGTCTCGCGCGGCACCTTGCTCGTGAACGAGATGGCGCCGCGGCCGCACAACAGCGGCCATCACACCATCGATGCGTGTGTGAGCAGCCAATACGACCAGCAGGTGAGGGCGCTCGTCGGCCTGCCGCTGGGCGAGACGCGGCAGCATTCGCCCGCGGTCATGGTCAACCTGCTGGGTGATCTGTGGTTCGACGGTGACAGGGTGCGCGAACCCGACTGGGCCGGGTTGCATGCAGTACCCGGCTTGCGCCTGCATCTCTATGGCAAGCATGCCCCGCGCCCAGGGCGCAAGATGGGTCATTTCACCGTGATCGGTGATGATGCGCCGACGGTGCTGGCACGCGCGATGGCTGCGCGCGAAGCGATCGGCATACGCGACGAAACCTGATGCTGATTGGCGCAAACCCCGAAACCATTCGCGCGGCAGCAGACCTGCTGCGCGCCGGTGCGCTGGTTGCCATGCCCACCGAAACGGTGTATGGACTCGCCGCGGATGCGCTCAATCCCGATGCGGTCGCGAAGATTTTCGCAGCCAAGGGCCGGCCGGCCGATCATCCGCTGATCGTGCACCTGCCGGATGCAGAGCATCTGCCGCGCTGGGCAAGCAGCATTCCGCGCGAGGCGCTGGCGCTGGCGCGCGCGTTCTGGCCCGGTCCATTGACCCTGATCCTGAAGCGCGATCCGGGCGTGCCCGACGCGGTTACGGGTGGGCAGGATACGGTTGGCATCCGCGTCCCCAATCACCCGGTGGCGCTGGCATTGCTGCGCGCCTTCGATTCGGGCGTCGCTGCGCCCAGCGCCAACCGGTTCGGCCGGATCAGCCCAACCACCGCCGCCCATGTGGTCGAAGAACTCGGCGATGCGGTGGCGATGGTGCTCGACGGCGGGCCCTGCGCAGTCGGAATCGAATCCACAATACTCGACCTCTCGCGTAGCACCCCGGAGATTCTGCGCCCCGGTGCCATTACCGCGGAAGATATCGCGCAGGTGATCGGACGCATGCCGCGACAGCCAACGGCCCAGCCAGCAAGCAATCCGGCGGTACCGCGGGTTTCGGGTTCGCTTGCTGCGCACTATGCACCGCGCACGCCCTTGCGCCTCGTGGCCCGAAACGACCTGGTGGCACAGGCGCTTGCAGCATGTGACCAGGGACTGCGGGTTGCGGTGCTCGCACATCATTGCGCTGACCCGGATGATGCGCGAATTGTGTGGCAGGCGGCTTTGAGCGACTTCGTCGGCTTTGCACATGATCTCTATGCCCAACTGCGCAAACTCGATAGCCTTGGTCTTGATCTGATCCTGGTCGAAGCGCCCCTCGATGATGAGGCCTGGCGCGCCATTTCCGACCGCTTGGGGCGTGCGGCAGTGGGCTCCGGCATTGAACCGGCCTGAGCGCTTCACCTAAGCGCGCCTCGCGTCGAGCGAGAGCGGGGCATTCAGGTGATGTGCGGCTTCCTGAACAGGTCGGCCATCTGCATGTCCGACTTCAATACATGATCGATCAGCCACTTGCGCAGAAATCCGGTGATTTCCTGACTTTGAGCCTTGACCGTTTCCGGCCCTGAGGTGGGGTCGGCAAGTGCAAGCTTGACTCGTCCGATCAATGCATCGAGCGCTTCAAGGAGCTTGCGATGCTCGTTCTTGTGGTCGTCCAGGTGGCGATACCCCCAAGCAATCTGGATTCGCTCCTCGCGCTCGAAGTGATGCTCGGCATAGCGATGCAACTCATCCAGCGCCGCCTCGACATGCTTGGGGTTCTCGGGAAATCTCAATACCAGTTCGACCGTATTGATCAGCAGGATCAAGTAGCGGTGATCAGAGTCGATTTCTTCGTTGCCGATCTTGAGTTGTGGACGCCAGAAAATTGGCATGGTTGACGATCCAGTGTGAAGTTGATTATATCTTTCGTTTATGTTTGTTTTGCTCAGTTTGGGGAATTCTAGCCGATATGGGGTAGGCTGAAAGCCTATTCCTGGCCGAGATGCAGCCACCCGGCCGCGAGACTGCCAGTCGTTTTCAGTGAGGGCGTTATGGATTCGTTCAAGTGGGACGAGAACTTCGTGACCGGCATCGAAGAAGTCGATGTCCAGCACATGGAGCTTGTCAGAATCATCAATCGACTCGGGGAGCTCCTGTCGTCGTCGGAGGCGCTGAAGGGCCCGGCCGTCACCGATGTGCTTGAGGAATTGACTCGATACACCTTGTTCCATTTCGCCGCCGAAGAGGGGCTGATGCAGGCTTCGGGCATCGATGCCCGCCATTTCGAGAGCCAGAAGCGCGAACACGGCGGCTTTGTCGACGAGGTGGGGCGCATCGCACACAATGCGCTGAGCTTCGAGTCGGCAAACCGCCTTCTCAAGTTCCTTATCCACTGGCTCGCCTACCACATCCTCGGATCGGATCAGTCGATGGCGCGCCAGCTTACCCTGATCCGGCAGGGCTTGAGCCCTGAACAAGCCTATCGTGAGGATCAGCAACTCGGCACCCGCGCAACCGAGCCGCTGCTGGCTGCGCTCAATGGCTTGTTTGCCCAGGTGTCCGAGCGCAATCGCGAGTTGTACGAACTCAATCGTACGCTCGAGGCAAAGGTCGAGGCGCGCACACACGAACTCGCGATCGCGAACAAGCACCTCGAGGAGCTTTCGTTCACCGATGTCCTCACCGGCCTGCCCAACCGCCGCCATGCGCTCCACCGCCTGAAGCTCGAGTGGGAAGACTCGGCCCAGGCTTTGTCCTGCATGATGATCGACGCCGACGGCTTCAAGCAGATCAACGACACCTATGGCCATGAGGCAGGTGACAACGTGCTGCAGAAGCTCGCTCTCGAGCTGAGGCATACGGTTCGTAACGACGACCTTGTATGTCGCCTGGGGGGCGACGAGTTTCTGATCCTGTGTCCCCACACCCCCTTGTCCGGCGCAATGCACATTGCCGAAGTCATGCGTGCAACCGTGGCCGAAATGCGCGTCGCCGCAGGCGCCGGTGAGTGGCGCGGAAGCGTGAGCGTCGGTGTCGCCGAGCGTAATTCGTCAATGGCAGGACCGGACGATCTGATCAGACTTGCCGACGAGGGCGTCTACCTTGCCAAGCGCGGCGGCCGCAACCGCGTTGCCACAGCAGCCCCGAAGACGGCTTGATCACCAACCCGCAGCT
>JAEUNS010000219.1 GCA_016790005.1 Zoogloeaceae bacterium | reverse complement strand
GTTCGCCTATGGGCGCCTGCCGCTGGCGCATTCGGCACGCTGCTTCACGGCACGCCATTTCAACCTGCAAAAGGACACCTGCGAGTTTCGCTGCCTGGGCATCAGCGACGGCATCGTGCTGCGCACCCGCGAGGGCGAGGCTTTCTTGACCCTCAACGGCGTGCAGACACAATCGGCACGGGTGCACAACCTGCTCGCCGACCTGCCCTCGCTTGGCGATTGTGCCGAGGTCTTGCGCATCAGCCCGCAAGGAAACCACACGCTGGAAATCGTGACCCTGTTCCGCGACACCCTCGACGCCCGCCTGCAACCCCGCGCCGCACTGGAAACCAGCCTGGCGCTGATGCCGGATGCACCCTGCAACGGCTTCTGGCATGGCAGGCCGGGCGTCGACCAGCTGGTGAGCAACTGAAAGGAGATCTGCACATGTCCGAAGCCCGCTCCTTGCCCTTTCCACCCCTGCCTGGATTGCTACCGGCGACACTGCGGCGCCGCGTGCTGCGACACCTCAGCACGATCAAGATACCCGCGTTCATAGTGCCAGCCGCGCTTGCCGGCGTACTTGCACGCCTGCCCCAACAGCCGCCCACGCTGGCGCTGACCACGGCCTTGAATGCGGCGCTAGGCCGGGTATTGCCGCGCGAAGCGCTCGAACCACTGACCGGACGGCATTTGCGCCTGCGGGTGACCGATGCGGGCCTGTCGCTGGATTTCAGCCTCGGCGAACGGGGTTTTCAGCGTGCATCGCCACGCGCCAAACCCGACCTGGTGCTGGCCGCCTGTACACGCGACTACCTGGCGCTGGCGCTACGCGAAGAAGACGCCGACAGCCTGTTCTTCAGCCGGCGCTTGGTCATGGAAGGCGACACCGAGCTGGGCCTGCTGGTCAAGAACACGCTCGACGCAGTCGATTGGGATGCGTTGCTGGGGCGTGCGGACGACTCGAACCAAGGCTGAACGTCAGGACGACTTCAAGCGCTCCGGCAGGCTCCTGAGCAGCCTGCCGGCACTGCGCAGCTGCTGCCATACCAGACCCCAGTCTTCTTCGCGCCGGCGTGTTTCCAGGCAGCGCACCAGGCGCGAGCGCAGCATGGTGTCGTGTTGCGCAAGCATCGCGGCCCACAAGCCATCGGCAACGTTATAAACACGCTCCGGCGCCAGACACACCGGAATCACCTGTTCGAGCGTCACGCCCAGATCGTCGGCCACCGCCTCGCATGCGGCCCGGATATTGACAGCCTTGGGCGAATCGCCGCCATCGAGGTCGTAAGGTGGTTGCCACTCCTGGATCGGGCGCAACTGGTCGATATGGCTTGCGACCACCAGCAGCGAGGGCGGGCGCCGGGTCGAGGCGGCCTGCAGGGCGCGCAAGCGGTCCAGCAGCGCGCGATCGGCCTGGCGGTCCGGCCGATTGACCGCACATACCCACAGCATGAGGTCTGCCGCTTGCGCGGCCGTCTCGAGCGCTTCGGGGTCGAACAAGGCGCTGTCGCTGCCGGGCGAATCGAACACCAGGGCGCGGGTGAGGCCATCACGCTCGAGTAAATGTGGTGACACCGCCCGGGTGGTGTCGCCCAGCACATCGGTCGGACTGATGAGCTTGCCGAACAAGGCGTTGATCAGGCTCGACTTGCCGGCATTGCGCTTACCGGCAACAAGAATCCGCAGGGGTTCGGTCCGGGTGTCGGCGGCGCTCCGGGCTGCGCCTTCGGCCTTGCCGAGGTCAGCCTGGGAAGCGGCGGTGGGACGCGCTACCGGGTCGCTGTCGTCGAGTGGCAGCCGACCGCTATAAAGGTCGATCGCATAAAACCCGACCTTGCGCACATACACCCGCAACAACCACTGATGCAGGCCGGTACGCGCCTTGCCAGTGCTGCGGTCGAGCAGTTGATGGCGGATTTCGCCCAGCAAGCCGTCGATCGGGTTGATCACCAGCCGCCCGGCACGATACACGTCGGTGACCTGCTCGGCCACCGAACTCCAGTTACGGGCGCGATTCATGGCACCAATAGTCAGGCGATGGCTGAAGGGCACATGCTCGCTGATGTCCTTGCGCAGGTCGCGGCTGGCGCGTTCGATGATCAGCAGAGTATGCGGCAGCGTCAGCTCGAGCAGCGGGCGCTCGGTGTGGGGGTGATATTGATGGGCGACAATCTCGAGGGTGCGGCGACCCAGCTTGAGCAGGGTGGAGCTGTCGCCGAGCGGCCAGTCTGCCGGCTGCAGGGATTCTGCCAATTCACCGACTGCGGCCCAGGCCGCATCGGCGGTCTGCGGCCATGAGGGGTCGGGGTCGGTTGCGGCATCGTCCAGCAGTTGGCGGTTGCGCCTGACCAGCACCGCCTGCAACCCATAGCCCGCCGCCACCAGAACGGCCATCGCCACCAGCCAGATCCAGCGTACCTCCGACTGCCACAGCCACCACATGCCCAGCGCGAGGATCACCGCCAGCGGACTGAGGATCAGCGCAAGCGCGATCCCATGCAGAAGATTCAAACGTTGCAACAGCGGTTTCATTCGTCCTTGCCTCGTGCCCGCCGCGCGATCAGGTCGCGGCCCGCCGCCAGTGCATCGGAATAGACCCCGCGCAATGCCTCGGCATCGATGGTTAGGCCGGCACGCCGGCGCGCGAAGAAATAGACCGCGGCCTTGCCCAGCGCATAGGTCGTGGCACCGCTGGCGCTCGCGCCCCAGACCAGGCCGATCGTCTGGCCCCAGCCGGGAATGAGTTTGGCGACCGTCTTGCCGATCATCCGGCTGACGAAGCCGGTTGCGACGCTGGCACCCAGCAGGCCGACGAACTCGGTGACCATGCGTCGATCCCAGGACTGGCCATACAACACCGCCAGAGCGTGCAGCAACTTTGCCTGCACCGCCGACACCGCCACCAGATCAATCACCGGTACGGCCCCAAGGCCTGCGGCGGTCAGGGTGTAACCGACGATGTGCTGATGGGCAGTCCGCTCGAACACATCGCGCACTGCCTCGTCGCCGATCAACTGGCGGCGCAGGTCGAGCGACGAAACCGCCTCCATCTGCGCCCACAAAGCGTCAAGCCCATAATAAGCCGGCTCGAAACCGTCATCCGGCAGGGTCAGGTCGATCGGCACCCAACGCACCGGCGCAGCGCCCGACAAACTCCCCAGGCGGTCGCGCTGGTCAATTAGGGCACGAGCCAGATCGGCCGATATATCTGGACCCACCAGGCCATCATCGAATGGATAAGGGTCTGGATGCTGCATCCCCGGCGGATAGAGCTCATGCAGGCCGGTCTGGGCGATCAGCACCGGCCATTCCGGGTGGCGTTTGCGGATCGCCCGCAGGACTTCGAAC
>JAEUNS010000202.1 GCA_016790005.1 Zoogloeaceae bacterium | reverse complement strand
AAGCGCTTGCGGTTGATACGTCGTCAGAAAGGCTTCGATGCCGGTCTTCATGACGGCGGTGGTGTATTCCCCCGCCATCGGCAGCACATCCTTGCCCGAAAGATGGGTGAGCACACCCGCCTTGCGCAGGATGGCATGCAGGTTTTGTTCGATGTAGTCGGGTTGTCCTTCCTCGAGCAGCAGCACCGCGCGCTTGCCGGTACAGAATTCGACCACCTCGGCGTCGATGACCGGGTAGGTCACATTCATCACATACAAGGGGATGCGGCTGTTGCCGAAGGAATCCGCCAGTCCGACGAGTTGTAGCGCGCGAATCACGCCGTTATAGAGTCCGCCTTGCAGGATCAGGCCGACATCGTCGAAGTCGCCCGGGAAGAATTCGTTGAGCTTGTTGTCGCGGATGAACTTGACGGCCGCCGGCCAGCGCTGGCGGATCTTCTCGTGTTCATGCCCGAACGAGGCCGGCGGCAGCACGATGCGGCCGGTATCGCGCACCGGATTCGCGAGCGCCTGCTTGAGCGTGAACGGCGGCCGTTTGTTTTCCTTGGTGATGAAACGCCCATGTACATGACAGGAGCGGATGCGCTCCTGCAGCATGACCGGGGTGTTGCTCGCCTCGGAGAGTTCGAATCCGTCCTCGACCGACTTGACGATGGATTCGAGGTTGGGGCGCGGGTCGAGCAGCCACATCTGCGATTTCATCGCGAAGGCGTGCGAGCGCTCTTGCATGATCGACGAGCCTTCGCCGTAGTCCTCGCCGATGATCACCAGCGCGCCGCCGGTGACCCCGCCGGACGCCAGGTTGGCCAGTGCATCGGAGGCGACGTTGGTACCGACGGTCGACTTCCAGGTCACCGCACCGCGAATCGGATACATCACCGACGCGGCCAGCATCGCGGCTGCGGTCGCCTCGGACGCGCTGGTCTCGAAGTGGATGTCGAGTTCCTCGAGGATCTCGTTCGCATCCGCCAGCACATCCATCAGGTGCGAGATCGGCGAGCCTTGGTAGCCGCCGACATATCCGACGCCAGCCTGGAGCAGGCCCTTGGTGATCGCCAGGATGCCTTCGCCGCGGAACTCTTCGCCCGCCGGAATGCGCAGCTGCTGGACCTCTTTCTTGAACGAGCGCTCAGCCATGGCGGGCTGCTTGAGTTGATGAGATGCTGTGTGGTGTCGCGGGGGTGCTGCGGGTTGTTGCGTGATCGCGCCGGGCGGGGTGAGGGCTCATGGGCTTGGGTCTCCTGATGGTCCTTTGGGGTGCGCTCCTCGAGGTCGGAAGCGTTCTCTCATAGTGTTTGAAAGAACTTTAAAACTGAAGTATTGCCCTGTCAACAAAAAGATGAAATTTCATGGAAATGATAGAATGCGCTTCTGAAACAGCATCCTGTATCACCATTGTGGTGCGGCGCTGCACCATTCAGGAACGCACGCGAAGCGGCTGTGCGCCCGTTAGTGCCTTGGCGACGGTGGCGATGCGACACGCTCCAGCGGCCCGAATGCCGCAGCGAGATCCGGACAGCACATGAGGGACGATCACATGAATGAAGACGCGCCGGGCCGCGAGGCCGACGAGGGTGAAACGGCCGCCGCCGGCCGCTTTGTCGACAACTATCTACCCTATCTGCTCGCACAGGCAAGCAGTCGGGTCTCGCGTGAATTTCATCGTGAGGTTGAGGCGGCCGGGCTTTCAGTGACCGAGTGGCGGGTGCTGGCGAGCCTTGAGGGCAGCGATGGCGAAAGCATCGGGGTGCTGAGCCAACTCACCCTGACCAAGCAGCCGACGCTGAGCAAGGTGGTGTTGCGCATGGAAGCCAATGACATCGTCGCACGCACCCGGGTGCGCAGCGACAGGCGGCAGACCGTCGTGCGCATCACGCGCAAGGGGAATCGCCTCACCGAAGCCTTGCGCGCCCGAGCACTGGCTCATCAACAGCGCATCCTGGCGCCATTTGGCCCGGACAACGCCGAAAAGCTGATCAGCATGTTGCGGGCGCTGCTCGCGCTGCACCCGCCGGAGGAAGGGGGCGGCGAGGAAAGCCCGTTCGACTGAACATCAATACGGGAAGTGTCTGACGTAGCAGCTCCCCGGAGGTCGGTGGAGCATGAGCATCACTCCGGGTCTTTCAGTGGCCCCAGTCGTCGAAGTCTCGATGCGCCAGGAAGTGTTGCCCCGCATCGATCAGGCAGTCGGCCATCGGCGCTTCGAACGGGCTGTGGCCGCCCCCCTCGACCAGGCGCAATCGGCTGCCCACGAGTGCGCGCTGCAGCGCCGTGGCCCCGGCAGGGCGGCATACGAGGTCATCGAGCCCGTGCACGATTGCGACGGGCAGCTTGCGAATGCGGTTGGCGAACCACAGCATCCCCGATTCATCGATGAAGCAGCGGTTCTTGAGGTACCAGGCCTGCACGCGGTACTTGGCGAGCTGAATCTGCGCGTCGTCCGGTGACAAGCTTGGCAACCGGGCGTCGCCTTCGGCCGGGGCAGAGAGCGCAGCCTCCCATTGCATCCAGTGCCTGACCACGAGCAGGGCGCGTTCATGGTCGGTGCCGAGCACATCGTCGAACACCGTGGTGCGCAGGCAGGACCGCTTGTCGGCCGGGAAGATGGCTGCAAGTCGCGCCCACGCCTCTGGCACCCGTTCGCCTGCACCATTGAAGAACCAGTCGAGATCCGGGATGCCAGTCATGAAGATGCCGCGCAGTATGGCGCCCAGGCAGGCATGCCGGTGCTGCGCGCAGTAGGCTACGCCAAGGCTCGAACCCCATGAGCCGCCGAACACCAGCCAGCGCTCGATGCCCAGGTGCTTGCGCAGCTTCTCGATATCCGCAACCAGGTGTGCGGTGGTGTTGTGCGCGATCTCGCCGCGCGGGCTGCTGCGACCGCAGCCACGCTGGTCGAACAATACGATGCGGTAGCGATCCGGGTCGAGCAGGCGGCGGTGATTGGTATTGCAGCCGCTGCCCGGTCCGCCATGCAGGAAGATTACCGCCACACCGGCAGGATTGCCGCATTGCTCGTAGTAGAGGCGGTGCTCGTCGCCGACCTCCAGAAAGTCGCTGTGGTAGGGTTCGATCGGCGGAAACAGCGAGGCTTGCGGTCGTGTGGAAGTCATGTACGGATCTTAACGGCGAACGCACCGGCCGTCACCGTGCTGATCTCATGAAAATCATGAGCGCCGTTTCAGCCCTTTTCCGATGTGGCCGTCTTGCCGCTCGGGCAAGATTCGAGCGTGCCCGGAACCCTTCCGAGGTGCCCGGTGCGAAGCCCGCCCGAGACTCAACCTGAACAGGAGACACGTCATGAAATGGGAAACCCCGGCAGCCTGCGATTTTCGTTTTGGTTTTGAAATCACGATGTACATCGCCAACCGCTGAGCTAACGGTCGTGGCGGCTGACCAATCATGAAAGCCGCCAGACCGTTCCCTCACCCCCCAACCCCTCTCCCGCAAGCGGGCGAGGGGAGCGCAGTGAATTGCCACGGCGATTTTCACGTTAACGCCTGTGGGGAAGGGCTGATGCGCTCCCCCATGCCAGCCTGTTTGCCTCTCGAGGTGCCTGCATGAAAATACGCGTACTCGGCGCAGGTGCCGGCGGCGGATTTCCGCAATGGAACTGCAACTGTCGCAACTGCGATGGCGTGCGCAAGGGCACGTTGCGTGCCTTGGCACGCACCCAGTCGTCGATCGCGGTGAGCGGCGATGAGCAAAACTGGATCCTGTTCAACGCCTCTCCCGACATCCTGCAGCAGATCCGCAGCTTTCCCGAGCTCCAGCCGGCGCGTGCGCTGCGCGACACCGCAATCGCCGCGATCGTGCTGATCGACGCCCAGATCGACCACACCACCGGGCTCTACATGCTGCGCGAACATCGCAAGCCGTGGCCGGTGTGGTGTACCGCCGGGGTGCGTGAAGACCTCTCGGTTGGCAACCCGATTTTTGGTGTGCTGGGCCACTATGCAGGCATCGACTGGCGCGAGCTCAAGCTGGGCGAACCCTTTGCGATTCCCTCGGTTGCCGGTCTGCATCTGGCCGCATTGCCGCTCACCAGCAATGCGCCGCCGTATTCTCCACATCGCGATCGACCCCAGCCCGGCGACAACATCGGCGTGACGCTGATCGATGATGCAAGCGGCAAGCGCCTGTTCTACGCGCCCGGGCTGGGCGAGATGGAGGCGCCGGTGTGGCAGGCGATGCGCGAGGCCGACTGCGTGCTGGTCGACGGCACGCTGTGGACCGACGACGAAATGATTCGACTCGGCGCGTCGGCCAAGACTTCGCGCGCGATGGGTCACCTGCCCCAGTCCGGCCCCGGAGGCATGCTCGAATGGCTGGGCGAGCTGCCGGCCACGACGCGCAAGATCCTCATCCACATCAACAATACCAATCCGATTCTCGACGAAGACAGCCCCGAGCGCGCCGAACTCAGGGCGCGCGACATCGAGGTCGCGTTCGACGGCATGGAGATCCAGCTTTGAGCACGGTTGAACATCTGGCCATGAGCCCGGCCCTCGACACCCGCACGCCCTGGAGCGAACAAGAGTTCGAGGCGCTGCTGCGTGACAAGGGCACCAGCTACCATATCTACCATCCGTTTCACGTGATGATGGCCGAAGGCCGGCTCACCCGCGCGCAACTGCAGGGCTGGGTGGCGAACCGCTTCTACTATCAGATCGCGATTCCGGTGAAGGATGCGGCGATCCTGTCGAACTGCCCCGACCGCGAGATCCGCCGCGAGTGGATCCAGCGCATCCTAGATCATGACGGCTGCCACATCGGCGGCATCGATGATGCGGGCGGCATCGAAGCCTGGATCCGGCTTGGCGAGGCGGTGGGTCTTTCCCGCGACGATGTGACCTCGCTGCGCTATGTGGTGCCGGCCACCCGCTTCGCGGTCGACGCCTACATCAACTTTGCGCGCCAGCGCCCCTGGCAGGAGGCGGTGGCCTCGAGCCTCACCGAGCTCTTTGCGCCGCACATCCACCAGCAGCGCATCGACACCTGGCCGCAGCAATATCCCTGGGTCGATACCGCCGGCCTGCAATACTTCAAGAATCGTCTGACCCAGGCGCGTCGCGACGTCGAGCACGGCCTGCGATTCACGCTCGAGTATTTCAGCCAGAGCCGGGCGATGCAGGAGCGTGCGCTCGAGATTCTGCAGTTCAAGCTCGATGTGCTGTGGGCGCTTGCCGACGCGATCATGCTCAGCCAGTGCCGCATCGAGATCACCGGGCCAAAGGCATGAG
>JAEUNS010000186.1 GCA_016790005.1 Zoogloeaceae bacterium | reverse complement strand
CGGTTGGAATCCAGGCGCAGACCGAAGCCATTGATGAAATTGTCGCGTGCCGCGCTCAATTCGGTTTCGGTCGGACCTTCGGCGATGAATCCCCTTACCACCTCATCCACCACCGCCAACGCCGCGTCGGCCTGACTACCGCGGGTCTGCAGGCCGATCTGAAACGGTCCGGCGACCTGCATCGGCTGAAAACTGCTGTGCACGCTGTAGGCGAAACCGCGCAGTTCTCGCACCTCGCGGGTGAGGCGCGACACGAAGCCACCGCCGCCCAGCACATAGTTGCCCACCAGCAGGGGGTAGTAGTCAGGGTCGCTGCGCGACAGTACGGGCATACCGATGGAAATGTGCGCCTGCGCCGATGGGTGCGGGATGCGCTCCATGCTGCGTGCTGGCAGTTCGGGGGCGGCCAGCAAGGCGAGCGGTTGGCCTGCAGGCAGTGCCTGGGTCAGCGCGCGCGCGATTGCGTTGGCGTCGTCACGGCTGGCATCTCCGACCACCGTTACCGTCGCGTTGCCCGCGCTGAAGTGCTCTCGGTGAAAATCCACCAGATCGGCGCGCGATATGCCTTGTAGCGATTCGATGGTCGCGGTTCGGGAATAGGGGTGATCGCCGTAGATGGCAAGGTTGAATCGCTGCGAAGCAAGGGTGGCGGGGCGGGTGAGGGCCTCGCGCAGACTGGCCATGCTGCGGGCACGTTCGCGCTCGACCGCGTCGGCGGGAAAGGTCGGAGCGGCAAGCAGTCGCGCTGCCAGCGCGATCGCTGCGTCACGCTCGGCTGCGCTCGAAAGCGTGCGCACCGAGAGCGAGGTTCGGTCCTTGTCGCTGCCGCCACCAAACTGCGCTCCGGTATCGGCAATCGCCTCGGAGATCTCCTGTTCGTTCATTCCCTCGGTGCCGATGTCGAGCAGGCTGCGGGTCAGCCCGGCGAGGCCCGCCTTGTCCTGCGGCTCGTGTGCGCTGCCCACGGCGAAGTCGATCTGGACGTCTAGAAGTGGTAGTGATCGGCTTTCGACGAAATAGACTCGCGTGCCGGATTCGAGCGTCCAATGCTCGATCTTGGGCCCCGCCTGCACGACAGCTGACATGCCCGCCAGGTTTGTTGCAATCAGTGCCGAAAACAGCGCGTGCCGGCCGCGCTTGATGAGTGCGAAAAGCGTCATGATGTCTTTGTTCTCAATGTTTCAGCGCGGCCGAAGGCGCGGCGGATGCAGTGTTCTCGAGGGGCAGGGGCTGAAGCTCGGCACGGGTCAGCGTTGCATCATCGAAGTAGCGCTGCGCAACCGCCCGCACCTCGTCCGCCGTCACGCTGCGTAAGCCCTCCAGCATCGCCTCGTCGTCGCGCCAAGAGAACCCGGTCGATTCGAGATAGCCGATCTCCATGGCCTGTCCCATCAGCGAGTCGCGCTTGTAGACCTGGGCGGCGATTGTCTGGGTGCGCACCCGTTTGAGTTCATCTTCGCCGATGCCGGATTCGCGGATACGCTCGAGTTCGGCCCTGAGGGCCGTCTCGACCTCGGCCACCGTGCGTCCGGGCGCCGGTGTGCCGCTCAGGCTGAACAGCGCCGGTCCGCGCCCCATACCGTCGTAGCTCGCGCTTGCCGAGACCGCCACCTGGTCTTCGCGCACCAGTCTGCGCGGCAGGCGTGCGCCATCGTAGCCGCTGAGCACGGCGGCGAGCACCTCGAGCGCATAGGCTTCGCGGTCATTCTTCACATCGCGCAGCGTCGGCACATGCCAGGCAAGCGCAAGGTGCGGCAACTCGGCCGGCGCCTTGACGACGGTGTGGCGCGGGCCGCGCTGAGGCGGCTCGGCCGCGATCCGGGCACGGGTGATTTCGCTCGCAGGAATTCGGCCATAGTGCTCGCGCGCCAGCTCGAACACCTGCTGGTGATCGACGTCGCCGACCACGACCAGGCGCGCATTGCCGGGCGCATACCAGCGTTTGTGCCAGTCGATCGCGTCTTCGACCGTATAGGCTGCGATGTCGGGCATCCAGCCGATCACCGGGCGGCGATAGGGATGGGCCTGAAATGCGGTTGCCATGAGTTGTTCGAATACCAGCGCGCGTGGATTGTCGTCGGTGCGCAGGCGTCTTTCTTCCTTGACCACCTCGACCTCGGGCTCGAACAGCTCTGCGGTGATCTTGAGGTTGGCCATCCGGTCCGCCTCGAGCATCATCATCTCGCCCAAGTGCTCGGGCGGAATCTGCTGAAAATAGGCGGTGTAGTCGCGGCTGGTGAAGGCATTGTCGCGGCCGCCGACCGCGGCGACGCGCTTGTTGAATTCGCCGGGAGCGACCTTTTCGGTGCCCTTGAACATCATGTGCTCGAGCATGTGCGCAATGCCCGAGACGCCTTCGGGCTCATCCATCGAACCTACGCCATACCACAGCATGTGCACGACCGAAGGGGCGCGCCGGTCTTCCTTTACGATGACTTTCAGTCCGTTTTCGAGTGTCGTTTCGAACGGATTGGCGAATGCCGGAGTCCCGGCGAGCAAGCCGGTCAACAACACCGCGAGGGGGCGGCAGATCTTGCGAAGCATTTGATTGTCCTGCATCTGTTAGAATTCAAGGCCCAAAAATACAGCCCGTCAGGTCGTGAGGATCTGGCGAGCAGCATCTTAGCCGCAAAGCGCTTTCGGCGCGTGCCGAAGGTGGAACGTTCTAGAAGACCCCACTTGCCATGTTTGGTTTCCTCAAGAAAAAGCCGAAGCCCGATCCTGTTCCGGTCAAACCCGCAGAAGTCCCCAGCGACGAGGTTCGCGATGACGAATCTCCTGTAGACGCGGGCGAGGCCGATACGCTGCAGGTGGCGGACGCCGCGCCTGCGCCCGTTGAAGCTGCTGACGAGCCCGTGCTCCCGGTGCCAGCATTGCCCCAGCCGGCTGCGCGGCCATCCTGGGGTGAGCGCCTCAAGGCCGGGCTCGCACGCACCCGCCAGCAACTTGGTGGCGGCCTGGCGAACCTGTTCGGGCGCCGCAAGATCGATGAAGACCTGCTCGAAGAGCTCGAGACCACCTTGCTGATGGCCGATTGCGGGGTCGAGGCGACCCAGCACTTGCTGGACGAATTGCGCCGGCGCTGGAAGCGCGACCATCTTGAAACGGCCGATCAGCTGCAGGCCGCGCTGGCAGAGGGCCTCCTGAGCATTCTCAAGCCGCTCGAAGCGCCGCTCGACATCTCGGGCCACTCGCCCTTCATCATCATGATCGCCGGGGTCAATGGCTCGGGCAAGACCACCTCGATCGGCAAACTGGCCAAGTATTTCCAGGCGCAGGGCAAGAGTGTGCTGCTCGCGGCCGGCGACACCTTTAGGGCAGCGGCCCGCGAGCAGCTGGCGACCTGGGGCGAGCGCAATAACGTGACCGTGATTTCCCAGACCGGCGGCGATGCGGCCGCCGTGATCTTTGATGCGATCAACGCGGCGCGAGCCCGTGGCATCGACGTGGTGCTTGCCGACACCGCCGGACGCCTTCCGACCCAGCTCAACCTGATGGAAGAGATCGCCAAGGTCCGGCGCGTGATCGCGAAAGCCCATCCAGGTGGTCCGCATGAGGTTTTGCTGGTCCTCGATGCCAACATCGGTCAGAACGCGCTCACCCAGGTCAAGGCCTTCGATGCCGCGATCGGGGTCACCGGTCTGGTCGTCACCAAGCTCGACGGCACCGCCAAGGGCGGGGTGGTTGCCGCGATCGCGCGCCAGGCGCCCAAGCCGCTGCGCTTCATCGGGGTGGGTGAGGGTATCGACGACCTGCAGCCGTTTGCGGCGCGTGAGTTCGTCGATGCGCTCTTTTCGACCACACCGGGCTCCCTCGCCGATCGCAAAGACGGCGCCGCATGATTAATTTCGAGCAGGTCGTCAAGAGCTACCCGGGTGGCTATACCGCGCTGGCGGGGGTGAGCTTCGAGATCCGGCATGGCGAGCTGGTCGTGCTTTCGGGCCATTCCGGGGCAGGCAAGAGCACGTTGCTCAAGATGATTGCCGCAATCGAGCGTCCGAGCAGCGGTAGTGTGAAGATCAACGGTCAGGATATCTCGCATCTCAAGCCCACCGCCATTCCCTACCTGCGCCGCAGTCTCGGCCTCGTGCTTCAGGAGAGTCGGCTGCTTTTCGATCGCAGCGTCGCGGAAAACGTCATGTTGCCGCTGGTGATCACCGGCCATCCGCCGCGCGATGCGGCAAAGCGGGTGGTTGCGGCGCTCGAGCGGGTCGGCCTGGGAGGGCGCGACCGCGAGATGCCAGCGGGCCTGTCGGGCGGTGAACAACAGCGTGTCGCGATCGCGCGTGCAATCGTGAACCGCCCTTCGATCCTGATCGCCGACGAGCCGACCGCACATCTCGACAGCGCCTACGCCGACGAGATCGCGAAGCTGTTCAAATCGTTTAATGAAGCGGGTGTCACGGTGCTGGTTTCCACCCATGACGACAAACTCTTTGCCGAGTATCGTCCCAGTCGACTTGTGCTGGGCAAGGGCCTGTTGATCGGAGCTGCGGCATCATGAACTGGCTCAACGTCCATGCGCGTGCCTTTGCGCAAGCCGTCACCCGACTCGCCTCGCAGCCGCTTGGCACCCTGTTGTCGGCCATGGTGGTGGGGATAGCCTTGTCGCTGCCGGCGGCGGGGTTCGTGCTGCTCGAAAACGTGGCCACGCTGGCGCGTGGGGTGTCGGGTACGCCCGAGATCAGCCTGTTTCTCGAGCAGGGTGCCGGTGTCGACGATGTTGGCGAGATTACACGGCGGCTGCAGCAAGAGGCCGCGGTCGCGAGTTTTCGGCATGTCAGCCGGGAAGAGGCGTTGCTTCAGCTGGAGCGTGGCGGTCTGGGCGACGTGCTGGGGGGGCTGGGCTCCAACCCCTTGCCGGATGCCTTCGTGGTGACGCCGCGGGGCGAGAGTCCGGAGCTCTACGAGCGTCTGCATGCACTCTTCAGCAACTGGCCGGCGGTCGAGCATGTGCAGCTCGATTCGGCCTGGGTCCAGCGTCTGCATGCGCTCTTGGGGCTGGGCAAGTCTGCGGTGCTGTTGCTGGCCGGACTGCTGGGGTTTGCGCTCGTGATCGTTACCTTCAACACGATTCGCCTGCAGATTCTCACCCTGCGCCATGAAATCGATGTCAGCCGCCTGCTCGGTGCGACCGATCCGTTCATACGCCGGCCGTTCTACTGGTTCGGCAGCCTTCAGGGTGCGCTGGGTGGGCTGGTTGCGCTCGCGACCGTGTGGCTCTCGGTCGAGGCGCTCGGCCCGCCGGCTGCAAGCCTGGCCGCAACCTATGGTGCGGTGTTCAGCCTGAGCGGCCCCGGCTTGCATGAGGCCCTCGCGATCATTGCCTTTGCGGCGTTCCTGGGGTGGCTGGGCAGTGCCATTTCGGTGCGTCGCCACCTGGCCGAGCGGCTGGTCTGAGCCGCCGGGGCAGGCGGCCGACGGGCGTCAACGTCGGTCGGCCGCCTGCCGCATCTCGGCGATCTCTGCGCGCAAAGCCTTCAACTCGGTCATCACTTCGTGATGTTCGGTATCGACCAGCTGGCGGGTTTCTTCCTGCTCTTCATGACCGCCGGAGTTCATCGCGTCGACCACGATCGCGATGAACAGGTTGAGCACCGCGAACGTGGTCAGCAAGATGAACAGCACGAAAAACATCCACGCAAGCGGGTGCACTTCCATGACCGGGCGCACGATGCCCATCGACCATGATTCGAGCGTCATCACCTGGAACAGCGTGTAGAACGATGCGCCAATGGTGCCGAACCAGTCGGGGAAGTCTGGCCCGAACAGCTTGGTGGTCATCACCGATGCCACATAAAACACCAGCAGCAGCAGGGTCAGCACCGAGGTCATGCCGGGAATCGCGCGCAGCAGGGCGTTGACCACCTTGCGCATGGAGGGCACGACCGAGATCAGCCGCAGCGCCCGCAGGATTCGCAGCGAGCGCAGCACCGACACGCCCTCGCCGGTTGGTGCGAGCGTTACCGCGACGATCACGAAGTCGAAGATGTTCCAGCCCGACTGGAAGAAGCGCAGGCGGTAGACGAGCAACTTGGCGAGGATCTCGGCGACGAATATCGCGAGCGCGGCCCGATCGAGCAAAACCAGCAGGCCACCTGCATTTGCCATGGCGGTCTTCGATGTCTCGAGGCCCAGGGTGATCGCATTGATCACGATCACGATGATGATGAAGCGTTGAAAACGCTCGGATTCTAGCAGTGCCTTGAGTCGCTCCATGGGCCGCGATGATTCTTCAGAATGAACAAGCGCCAGATTCTAGTGCACTGCGGCAGGGAAATTCACCCTGGATCTCGCGCTTCGCTCGAAACTGCACCGACCCATCCGCGCTGCGTCGTTCAAGAGTGGGCGGATATTGCTTTTGGCATGTCCTCTCGACGGTCCCGCAATCGGCTGAGCCTGTGGCTCGGATGGCATCCTGGCTGTGCGCAATGACGCAGCGCTCCATGACCGACAGGGGCAGGATATGCTCCCCAGGATGGTGTAAGATTTTGTTTCCGCATTTGCATCAAACAATCTTCAACCCGTCCACTCAGGAGGCACCATGTTCAGGGATCGCTTGTTGTCGAGCAGGAAGGCCGTGTTGGCTGCAGCGCTGCTGGCGCTCTCTGGCGCCGGGGCGAAAGCTGATCTGAACAAGCTCGAGGGAGATGCAGGGCATGCGCCGGCATCCGGCCTCTCTGCGCTCGAAGGCACCCAGGGGCATGCCGACGCGGCACCGCTCGCTGCCCTCGCGCTGGCCGACGGGATCGCCTGCGAGGCAGGGGCGGCGTGCATGGAGACGGCCACCCAATTGCCCCTGCGCGTCTTGCCGCGTCCGTTCTCGAAGCTCTTTCGCGCGGCAGCGGCCGATGACGCGGCGGTCGTCTCGGCCAACATGCCGGCGTTTCATCCCATGTACGTGTTCGAGCGGCGTGGTCTCGACCTCACCCTGCCGGCCGACCCCAAGGGCTGGTATCAGGTCGGTCGCACCCGCAGCGAACCCGAGGGCTGGATGCAGGCGCGCGACGTGCTCGAATGGCGCCAGGCGCTGCTGGTGTCCTACACTCACCCGGGCGGCCCGCTGGAAGGACGTAACCCGGTGTTGATGTTCAACGACCGGGCCGCGCTCGAGGCGGTGGTCGACGACATGGACATGGCCGGCAAGGCGCGAACGCTCTATGCCGAGATCAAGGACGGAAAGAGCCCCGACAGCATCGTCAGCATGGAGCCGCAACGCTTCGTGGACATCACCCGCCAATTCTATGTGTTGCCGATTTTGCAGTGGTCGCAGTTGCAGATCGACGGTGACGACGCGCGCCTGCTGCAGCTCGCGGCCGCGGTGCCGCGCAGCCGGGGCGCCGATACCCTCGAGAATGCCGAATATCGCGATCAGGCGCAGGTTGGACGCAGTGGCGCAAGCGCAGCGCTGAAAGACGTCAAGGTCGACATCGTGTTCGTCGTCGATACCACCCGCAGCATGCAGCCCTTCATCGACATGACCCGCGAGGCGGTCGCGAACATGGCCAAAAGCTTCACCGCCGAAACGGCCGACCGCTTTCGCTTCGGGCTGGTGACCTTCCGCGATTCGATCGAAGTCGTACCGCAACTCGAACACCTCACCCGCAACCTGACCCCGGAGCTCGTCAGTGCCGAGGCGCTGGTCGGCTTGCTCGACCAGGAGGCACGCGCAACGACCGTGGGCAGCCTCGACTACGCTGAAGAGGTCTTTGCCGGGGCCGATGTGGCGCTACGCTCGAACTGGCGCGACGGCGCGTTCCGTTTCGTGATCCTGGTGGGCGATGCCAGCTCCCACCCCAAAGGCCATGCCCAGAACACCACCGGCAAGGACGAGGTCGATCTGCGTCGTGAGTATGACGACGCTCAGGTGCATCTGCTCGCGATCCACCTGCAGAACCCGCAGGCGGCCGAAGATCATCCGCTGGCGATTGCGCAGTTCAGCCATCTGGCGCGGGTGCGCGGCGATGAGTCGAAGTCGGCGCTCGAGCAGGTGAACGCCTATGACGAGGCCGACTATCGAGCGCTGGTTGCGCGGGTCACCGGCGACATCAACGCCAAGCTCAATGCGACACTGGGTATCGAGCCCACCACTGTTGCGACCGACGCTGCGGCACCCCTCGATTCGGTCGCAAGCCTGTGGGAAGCCGCGCTGATCGAGTACATCGGCAAGGAGGCCAGCCCGCCCAAGGACATCGTCGCATGGGCGCTCGATCGCGATCTGGTCAATCCGGCAGACCGGGCGCTCGACGTGCGGGTACTGGTCACCCGCGAACAGCTCTCGACCCTGGCGCAGTCGCTCGATCAGGTGGTGCAGGCGCTGATGCGCGCGGAGGTCACCCAGGCGCAGTTCTTCGAGTCGCTGCAGAGTGTATCCGGCCAGACCATGAAACGGCCCGAGGATATCGGGGCTGCGGCGCGACTGGCCGATACCGGCCTGCTGCCCGCCTTCATCCAGAGCCTGCCTTACCGCAGCGACATTCTTGCGCTCACTGACGACATGTTCGCGAGCATGACCACCGAGCAACGTTCGCAGCTCGAATGGAGCATTCTGGCCAAGTTGCAGCAATACCGCGCGATCAACGAGCAGGTCGATGCGTGGTTCCGCCTGAACGACGCCGACCCTGATCGCGACATGGTGTACCCACTCCACCTCGACTACCTGCCCTGAGCGCCAATTCTTTCGGAGGCCGCCGATGACGGTCAGCACAGGACCGATGGTCAGGCTCGAGGGCGTAGGCAAGCGCCGCGCCCAGGGCGGCAGCGTGTTCGAGCTGCGGGTGCCGTCATTCTCGGTTGGCGCGGGGCAGGTGGTGGCGGTGGTCGGGGCCAGCGGCTGTGGCAAGAGCACCTTGCTCGACATTGTTGCCCTGGTGATGGCACCGACCACCGCACAGGTTTTCGAGATGAACCCGGGTGGCGGGGCGCGCGCACGCGACATCCGGCAGCTTTGGGCGGCCGCGGATGAAGAGTCGCTCGCCGCACTGCGGCGCGACTATCTCGGCTATGTGCTGCAGACGGGCGGACTATTGCCGTTTCTGAGCGTGCGCGACAACATCACCCTGCCCGGGCGCATCAAGGGAATGGCAGATGATGAGGCGCGCATCGCCCGGCTCGCGGCCCGCCTGGGGGTTGCGGGCTGTCTCGAGCGGATGCCCGATTCGCTCTCGATCGGCCAGCGCCAGCGTGTCGCAATCCTGCGCGCGCTGGCGCACAAGCCCCGGCTGGTGCTCGCCGACGAGCCGACCGCGGCGGTCGACAAGGCGCGTGCCCGGGCCATCATGGATGACATGCATGCGCTGGCGCGTGACGAGGCGGTCGCGGTTGTCGTGGTGACCCATGATGTCGAGCTGGTCGCACAACGCGCCGACCTGACCTACACCTTCGACGTCGAGCAGATCACCGAGCAGGAGACCCGCTCGGTGTGCCGCAAGCTCGTCTGCGTGGGCCAGCCATGAGTGCCCGGCCCAATGTCAGCCCTCGTCCGCTGCAGCTCGTACCGGCGCTCGCCGCCGCGCAGCTGCGTCACGAGTGGATTCTGAGCCTGTGCCTGGTAGTCGCGCTCGC
>JAEUNS010000164.1 GCA_016790005.1 Zoogloeaceae bacterium | reverse complement strand
CTTCTTCGGGCTCGGGGGCTCTCCGGCGGGGCACGGGGGGCGGCTTGGGGCGATCGATCTCGATGCGCGGTGGCGAGCGTAGCGGTGTCACACCTTGCAACGCATCGCCGAATGCGCCGTCGAAGGCCGGCGCGTCGGTTTCATCGGTTTGGGTCGAGCGTTTATGTTTTTTCGGGCCCGGCCTGGCGATTGCAGCCCGGGTGTCCGTGCGAGTGCGTTTGGCCGCGAGTTCCAGGCGCAGGCTCGCGAGTTCATCGAGGGCGCGCAGCCGGGTGCCGTCGCTATCGCTTGCGTTGCCTTCGCCGTCCGGGCGCCGTTTCGACATTGCTGGAGTGCCGGCCGTGCTCAAGCAAGCGCGTCGAGGTAGCGCTCGGCATCAAGCGCAGCCATGCAGCCGGTGCCGGCAGACGTGACCGCCTGACGATAGATGTGGTCCTGCACATCGCCCGCCGCGAACACGCCCGCGATGCTGGTGGCGGTGAGGTTGCCGTTGCGCCCGCCCTTAGTGACGATGTAGCCGCCTTCCATCTCGAGCTGGCCTTCGAACAGATCGGTGTTGGGTTTGTGGCCGATCGCGATGAATACACCCCGCAGTGTGATGTCACGGGTGCTGCCGTCGATCATGCTCTTGATCCGCATGCCGGTGACGCCGGTGTTGTCGCCGAGCACTTCGTCCAGCGTTGAATCGAGCGCCAGTTCGATCTTGCCCGCCGCGACCTTTTCCATCAGCTTGTCGATCATGATCTTTTCTGCACGGAAGCTCTGCCGGCGATGCACGAGGGTGACCTTGGACGCAATGTTGGCAAGATAGAGCGCCTCTTCGACCGCGGTGTTGCCGCCGCCGACGACGGCGACTTCCTGTTTGCGGTAGAAGAAGCCGTCGCAGGTCGCGCAAGCCGAAACCCCCTTGCCGGCGAACTTCTCTTCGGACGGCAGGCCGAGATATTTTGCGGTCGCGCCGGTCGCGATGATCAGCGCGTCGCAGGTGTACTCGCCCGCGTCGCCGATCAGTCGCAGCGGCCGCTCGCCGAGCTTGGCGGTGTGGATGTGGTCGAAGATCATCTCGGTGTCGAAGCGCTCGGCATGACGCTGAAAGCGCATCATCAGGTCGGGCCCTTGCACGCCGTCGGCGTCGGCGGGCCAGTTGTCCACATCGGTCGTGGTCATCAGCTGCCCACCCTGAGCCATGCCGGTAATCAGCACCGGCTTGAGGTTGGCGCGGGCCGCATAGACGGCTGCGGTATAGCCGGCGGGGCCGGAGCCCAGGATGAGGAGTCGGGCGTGCTTGGTGGTCATGGTCGCGTCTTCACGAATGGACTAAAGGCGTAATTATAGGGCTTGCGCACTGGCGCACGGGCTATCGCCGCGGTTGATGATCTCAATCCCCCGCAGTGGCTCGGGCCGCTGGCGTGCGCAGGGTGTTGCCGGGCAAGGATGTTTGCGGGAATCTCCAGAACAATGCAATATATGCCTCAGTTCGAGTATCGCTGCGCTTGCCGCACGACCCGCAATGGGGCAGGGCGGTGCAGTGATTCATTTGATGTTCCCGGAGGACGAATGAGCCAGCCCACTTCAGTATCGATTACCGCTCTGCGAACATTTCCGCTGTTCAACGGGCTGCCCGACGAAACCCTGGCTGAAGCATCGCGGGTGTCAATGATGCGACGGATCCCCCGGGGTCAGGCCGTGGTGCTGGCCGGCGAGAAAACCGACTATGTCTATTTCGTGTTGACCGGCAGTCTCAAGGTCATCGTGAGCGACGAGGATGGCCGCGAAGTGATCCTGAGCATTCTCGGCCAGGGCGAGTTGTTCGGCGAAATGGGGGTGTTCGGCGAGCAGCCGCGCTCGGCTTCGGTGCTGGCGGTGGTGCCGTCCGACCTGGTCATGATTTCCAAGTCCGACTTCAAGCATCTCATGCATGACAACTTCGAGGTTTCGTGGCGAATGCTGTGCAATCTCGCCGATCGCCTGCGCAACGCCGACCGCAAGATCGAAAGCCTGGCGCTGATGGATGTTTACGGGCGGGTGGCGCGACTGCTGATCGACATGTCGGAGGATGTCGATGGCAAGACTTTGGTCGTGCGCAAGATCACCAAGCAGGATATCGCCAAGATGATCGGTGCCTCGCGCGAGATGGTGAGCCGGGTCATGAAGGATCTGAGTACTCAGGGCCTGATCAGCGAGACCGATCATGGCATCGTGTTGACCGCCGGACTGGGCGATCTCTGATCCGGTCGTTTTGTTTCACTGCGAAAGTGTCGGCGCCCTAGCCAGGGTGGATCGCATATAATCTTGGCTCGCATGTTTTCCGGGCTCCTGACCCCGTGTCGATGTTATCGCGGCTTTCCCCTTCCCGTTACAAGCCCCTTCCCGAGCGAATCTCGCTGCTGCTGCAAGAAGCGCGCTGGCTCGCGCTCGGGGTCATGTCGCTTTATGTGGGCCTGATTCTGCTGGGCTACAACCAGTCGGACCCCGGCTGGTCGCATGCCGCCGAGGTCGCGCGGGTGACGAACCCGGGCGGCCGCTTCGGCGCATGGCTGGCGGACCTCTTGTTCTATCTGTTCGGGGTGTCGGCATGGTGGTGGGTGGTCTTCCTCGGCTATGGGCTCGCCTGGGGTTTTCGTCGTCTGCGTCACGAGCTGCGCGCCGACCGCCGTTCGTTCTTCATCATTCTCACTGGCTTCATGGTGGTGCTGCTGGCGAGCAGTGCGCTCGAGGCGCTGCGTTTTCATTCGCATGGCGCAAGTGTGCCATTGGCGCCGGGTGGCCTTCTGGGTGTTGAGCTCGGCCAGGTGGTGCAGCGCTACCTCGGTTTCACCGGCGGCACCCTGTTGCTGCTGGCCCTGCTTGCATCGGGGCTGAGCCTGTTCTCGGGTTTGTCATGGCTGTCACTTGCGGAGCAACTGGGTGGCTGGCTTGAAGGGCTGTGGCTGAAGACTATCGGTGCCTGGTATAAATGGCAGGATCGCCGTGCCGGCCAGCAAACTGCCCAAAAGCGTGAAGTGGTGGTTGAAACCAAACGCCGCAAGGCAGAGGTCGAGCCACCCAAGCCCTTGCGTATAGAGCCGGCCGCGCCAACCGTTACCAAGTCCGAGCGCGTCGAGAAAGAGCGCCAGCAAACCTTGTTTACTAACATGGGTGAGGGCGGACTCCCGCCACTGGCGCTTCTGGACGAGCCGTCCAATGACGTGGAGCCACCTTCGGCCGAATCACTCGAGTTCACCTCGCGGCTGATCGAGACACGCCTGAATGATTTCGGGGTCGAGGTAAAGGTGGTTGCGGCCTATCCGGGCCCGGTGGTCACGCGCTACGAGATCGAGCCGGCGACCGGGGTCAAGGGCAGCCAGGTGGTCAATCTCGGCAAGGATCTCGCGCGGGCGCTGTCGCTGATTTCGATCCGGGTCGTCGAGACCGTGCCGGGCAAATCCTGCATGGCGCTCGAGCTGCCCAACCCCAAGCGGCAGACGGTGAGACTATCCGAGATTCTCGGCTCCAAGGCTTATCACGGCATGAGCTCGGCATTGACCGTGGCGCTCGGCAAGGATATCGGCGGCAATCCGGTCGTGGCCGACTTGGGCAAGATGCCGCACCTGCTGGTGGCCGGCACGACCGGCTCGGGCAAGTCGGTGGGCATCAACGCGATGATCCTGTCGCTGCTCTACAAGGCCGAACCTTCGCGGGTGCGGCTCATCATGGTCGATCCGAAGATGCTCGAGCTGTCGATCTACGAGGGCATTCCGCATTTGCTCGCGCCGGTCGTGACCGACATGAAGCATGCGGCCAACGCGCTCAACTGGTGTGTGGTCGAGATGGACAAGCGCTACAAGCTGATGGCTGCGGTTGGCGTGCGCAACCTCGCCGGCTTCAACAAGGCGGTGAGCGATGCACGCAAGGGCGACAAGCCGTTGACCAACCCGTTTTCGATCAGTCCGGAAAATCCCGAATTGCTCGAAACCCTGCCGCACATCGTGGTGATCGTCGATGAGCTCGCCGACATGATGATGGTGGTGGGCAAGAAGGTCGAAGAGTTGATCGCACGTTTGGCGCAGAAGGCGCGTGCGGCGGGTATTCACTTGATTCTGGCCACTCAGCGGCCGTCGGTCGACGTCATTACCGGCCTGATCAAGGCCAACGTACCCACCCGGATCGCCTTCCAGGTGTCGTCGAAGATCGATTCGCGCACGATTCTCGACCAGATGGGCGCCGAGACCTTGCTGGGCATGGGCGACATGCTCTATCTCGCGCCCGGAACCGGTTTGCCGATGCGGGTGCACGGCGCCTTCGTCGCCGATGACGAGGTGCACAAGGTGGTGGACCACCTCAAGGCCATGGGGCCGCCCGATTATGTTGAGGGTATTCTGGCAGCGGGCGAGGATGATGTGGAGGCGCTGGGTGGCGGAGAAGGCGGCGGCGACGAGGAGGCCGATCCGCTCTACGATCAGGCTGTCGAGATCGTGCTCAAGACCCGTCGTCCGTCGATCTCGCTGGTGCAGCGACACTTGCGGATCGGCTATAACCGCGCCGCGCGCCTGATCGAGCAGATGGAGCGCTCCGGGCTGGTTTCGGCCATGGGGTCGAACGGAAACCGGGATGTCATCGTGCCGGCAAGGGAGACTGAATGAACCGGTTGTGCTGCATGCGGCATTTTTTTGCAGTCCTGATCTGGGCTGCGTTTGCGCTTTTGAATGCGGCTGGCGCGCAGGCAGAAGTCTCGGGTGTTGTGCAGCTCGAGCAGTTCGTGGCGAATACCCGCCAGGCGGCGGGCTCGTTCGAGCAGACGGTTACGGCGAGCTCCGGGCGGCACCCGCAGGTTTCGACCGGGCAGTTCGTGTTCATGCGCCCGGGCAAGTTTCGCTGGGTGTATGAGCGGCCTTATCCGCAATTGCTGGTCAGTGATGGCGAACGTATGTGGTCTTGGGACGAAGACCTCAACCAGGCTACCGTCCGCGTTCTGAACGATGCGCTCGGCAGCACGCCGGCTGCGGTGCTGACGGGCGATGGCGCGCTGGAGCGTGACTTCGAGCTTGCCGATGCAGGCTCCGCCGATGGCTTGCAGTGGGTCGTGGCCATGCCGCGTCAGGCCGACAGCA
>JAEUNS010000148.1 GCA_016790005.1 Zoogloeaceae bacterium | reverse complement strand
GCGAGCACGGTCGATACGGCGATCGCGTCACGGCGGGCGAGGCCATCGCGTGGCAGGCGCTCGATCGCGCCGATCCGGTCCATGCCGATGCCACGCAGCATGGTGAGATTCGCCTCGCTGACCTTGCCGTCGCGTGCGATCAGCTCGATCGGCAGATCATTCAAAACCTCTGCCCAGCCGGGCCGGGCCGCGATCTGCAGACCCGGTCTGGCAAGCGCCAGCCAGCGTGCTGCGAGCGGCGTTGGTGCAGCCGCATGCCTGACCTCAAGGCCCAGACCGGCGAGGGCGTGGCTCAGACGGTCGGTCAGCCCGACCAGACCGTCAAACAGGCGCAGGCAGGTGGCGACTTCGAGCAGCACGCAGTCGGGCGGATCGAGGCTCACCGCAGGTGAGAAACACCCGGCGCAGTTGGCGAGTTCGGTGAGGAGGGCGACTTCGGCATCGAGGTTGCGATTGCGCAGCACGAGCTCAGGTGCCACTGCCAGCGCGCCGGCAATCCGCATGCCGTGCTCGACACCGCTTGCGCGGGCTGCCGGGCTTGCAACCAGCACATGCTGGCGTGGTCGGTGTTCGACCACCGCCAGCGCACCGGCATCAGTGACGCCGCGGGTAAATACCTGCAGGGGCAGCGCGGGCAGGTGTAAGGCTATCCAGAGCATCGTGGGTAGGGCTGCGGCGCAGCCTGGAAGGGAGTGCGAGCCTGAGCAGCTTGTGCGTGATCGGCCCCTTGCGCTTGAGTATGACCACGCCCAGCCCATCGGGCCGTGCCAGCAGCTGCAGGCGCAATGCCGCGGGCGAGGGTGATCTGGCGGCGCTGCCGGGGCGATACAGAAACAGCGGCGTGGCAGACGCCTCCGCGGCCAGTTGCAGGCGTCTGAGCGCCGCAGTGTCGATGCGCCCGCTCCACAGCGCAACCGCATGGCAGGCACCCGAGGCCAGCGCCTGGCGGGTGGCCCAGATCGACTGGGCATGATCATGCGGGCGAATCAACAGCAAACCTGCAAGGTCGAGCCCGCCTGCCGCCAGCGCCGGGGCATAGGGCATGAATGGCGGAGCGACCCAGGCCACCCAGCGTGTCGGCGGTGCCAGGCGCAGCATCGGCAGGATCAGTTGCAGCTCGCCGATGCCGGGCTGATCGGAAATCAGCTCGATGATCGCATCGCGCGGCCAGCCGCCCCCCGGCAACTCGGCATCGAGTACCGGAAAGCCGGTCGACCAGCCTTGCCGGACAGGGCTGGCAAGCCGGTCGGCCTGCCAGATCAGGCCCGATGCCAACAAGTCGGCAGGCAGGGGCTTGGCTCTGGCGGGCATCGGATTCGGATCGTGGATCAGATGCGCGGATTCAGCCTGGCAGGCCGTTGCGGATCAGGCCGACCACCAGGCCTTCGATGGCCAGTGGTTCGATCTCGGTGTCGACCGTGATGGGTTCGAAGTCGGGGTTGGCGGGCAACAGGCTCACCAGCTTGCCCCGGGCCGAGAAGGTCTTGACCGTGACATCGTCGCGTACCCGGGCGACCACGACCTGGCCGTTGCGGGCCGTTTCGCTGCGGTGGATCGCGAGCAGATCGCCGTCGAGAATGCCGGCATCGCGCATGCTCAGCCCTTTTACCCGCAACAGATAGTCGGCGCGCGGAGAAAACAGGCTGGGGTCAATCGGGTGGTGGGATTCGATATGCTCGATCGCCAGAATCGGGTTGCCGGCCGCGACATGCCCGATCAGCGGAAGGCCTTCGTCGCGAAATGCACTCGAGCGGCGTGGAAAACCGCCAGGCAGGCGTATGCCACGTGCCCGGCCTTCTTCAAGGGTGATGGCGCCCTTGGCAGCGAGCGCACGCAGATGGCTTTCAGCCGCATTGGGCGACTTGAAGCCGAATGCCCGGCACACCTCTGCGCGGGTGGGTGGGCGGCCTTCGGTTTCGAGCGCATGGCGGATGAAAGCGAGAATTTCCTGCTGCCGGCGAGTTAGGCCTGTGGTGTCGATCGTCATTTTGTACTCCTGATTGACTGATATTTTATACAGTCTTGATCGGTACACAAACAAAATTTTCAAGGCTTTTCATTCCCGGACCTTGAGCCTGCGCCGGATCTGGTCTATTCGTACCTGTACATGCTGCGTTCGATGCGTGGCGCCAGAAGCAAAAATAATCAGGAGACAACCCCATGTTTCACAGAGGCGATGCCAGCGGTAGTCTTGAAACCCGGTCTCGGCTAGAATTGCCGCGACGTCAGGGAGAACACATGCTTCAGGTCGGTGATGTTGCGCCAGTCTTTTCGCTGCCGGATGCCGACATGGAGGTCTTCGATCTCGATTCGGCGCTAGGCAAGCGGCACATCGTCCTCTATTTTTATCCGCGCGCCAACACGCCGGGTTGTACCCTGCAGGCGGCCGATTTCAGCGACCACGAGGATGACTTTGCGCGCTACGACTGTGAAGTGATCGGCATCAGCCCTGACGACTGTCTGACCAATGCGGAATTTCGCGATCTTCATGGCCTGTCGCTCAGGCTGTTGTCAGACGAAGATTGCGAGGTTTGCCGCCTTTACGATGTCTGCCGATCCAGACGGGTCGACAGCACAGAGCGGGCCAGAGTGGCACGGACGACGTTCATCATCGACAAGCAAGGCGTGATCCGGCACGTTCTCCGGGATGTCTCACCCCGCGGTCACGCGGCAAATGTCTTCAACATGGTCAGGAACCTGGAAACGGAATATGCAAACGGAAATCGTTAAGAACTCGGTCGTTACGCTGAACTACACCGTCACCGACACCGATGGCAACATGATCGACGACGGCAATCAGCCGCTCATTTATCTGCATGGCGGTTACGACGGGATCTTCCCAGCAATCGAAGAGGCCCTGCATGGCAAGAAGGTCGGCGAAGTTCTGAAAGTCCGCCTCGAGCCCGATGACGCCTTCGGTGACTATGATGAAGAATTGGTTCTGCTCGAAGACCTGAGCCAGTTTCCGGACAACATCGAAGTGGGCATGTCCTTCGAGCGCGTCACCGAGGACGGTGACGAAGAGCTGGTTTACCGGATCACCGACATTGCCGACGGCAAGGTCGTGGTCGATGGTAATCATCCACTTGCCGGCGTTTCGCTGATTTTTGACATGACGATCTCCGAAGTCCGTCCGGCCAGTGCCGAAGAAGTCACGCATGGTCATGTGCATGGCCCGGGTGGTCATCACCATCACTGATTCCATTCGCAACGCATTTGCAGGGTGGTGGGCCGCGGCTGCGGCCCTTTTCATGTGTGGTGTTTCAATGAGTCGGAGAGTTCGGCATGAATGATCGGGTCGATGTGCGCAACATGCTCGGCGCCGCTGCCGCCGCAACCGACCCGACCCGGTTGCTCTCGATTGCCGATCTGCAAGTTGGCACCACTTCGGGCGGTGTACGCACATTGCCATTGCGCGGGGTCGATTTCGAGTTGCGCTCCGGCGAGACGCTGGCGCTGCTCGGTGAGGCCGGTTGCGGCAAGTCGCTGATTGCGTCGGCGATCGTCGGTTTGCTCGATGAGGGCACACGCATCGAGGCGGGCTCGGTGCGGCTGCAGGGCAAGGATCTGGTCAAACTGACTCCGACCGAATTGCGAACCTTCCTGGGTGGCCGGGTGGCGATGATCTTCCAGGATCCGCTTGCCAGCCTGAACCCGGGCATGACGGTGATGCAGCACCTTGCCGAGGTTTTTGCGCATCATCGCAAGCTGCTCGGCAATGACGCCCGCGACGAGGCGCGGCGGCTGCTTGCATCCGCCGGTCTATCCAGCCCGGGAGCCTGTCTTGATCGCAAGCCGGCGGAGCTTTCGATCGGCACCTGCCAGTCAGTGGCGATTGCACTCGCGCTCGCCGGACGGCCACAGGTGCTGTTGGCGGATGAGCCGACCGGATCGCTCGATCTGACCGTTCAGACCCAGGTCCTGGGCCTGTTCGAGCGGGTTCGCAATGTTCGTGCAATGGCCATCCTGCTGTTCACCCGCGATCCCGATGTCGTGCGCAGAATGGCCCAGCGGGTGGCCGTGGTACTCGATGGCGAGGTGGTGGAGTGGGGCCCGAGCGGCGAGTTTCTGGCCAATCCGCTCCATCCTTATTCACGCAGCCTGCTAGAGGCGCAACCGTCGCGGCATCAGCGTGGCCAGGTTCTGGGTGGAGCAGAGCACGGCGCACCGGCACCTGCGCAGCCCGGCTGTCGCTTTGCATTGCGCTGCCCGCGCGCATTCGGGACGTGCTCGAGTGCTGTGCCCGAGGTCCATGTAGTCGGTGCGCAGAGTGTGCGCTGTCATCTCTATCGCGATCCTGAAAATCTCGATCTGCCGTCCTTGGCGCTTGCGCCGCTGCGGCGCCGGCCTCGCAGCCAGGCGGCTGTGTGTCTCGAACTGCGCGGGCTCCGGATCACTATCGAGCAAACCCGCCCAGGTGTCGCTGCAAGCAGGGTGGACGGGGTCGACCTGAGCCTGCAGTCTGGTCGCACGCTGGCGCTTCTGGGTGAGTCGGGCTGCGGCAAGAGCAGCGTCGGCAAGGCGTTGGCCGGGCTGATTGATATTGAAGAAGGCGATTTGTTCCTGGACGGAAGCCCGCTTGGCGAGTTGTTCGAGACAGCGTTCATGCCGACCCGGCGTGCGCTGCAGATGATTTTCCAGTCGCCACGTGCGGTATTGAGCCCGTTCATGCGAATCGGCGATATCGTTGCCGAGGGCATGATTGCACTGGGTGTCGAGCCCGACCCGGACAAACGCTCGAAACGCGTCGCAGAGCTGCTTTCGCGGGTCGGTCTGGCACCCGCGCTGGCAGCCAGCTTTCCGGAAGATCTGGACGACTTTGCGCTGCAATGCGTTGCGATTGCGCGCGCATTGGCGGTGTCGCCGCGCGTGCTGATCTGTGATGAGCCGGTGGCGAGATTCGATGCCGGTTGCCGGTCACACCTCCTCAACCTCTTGCGCGAACTACAGGAAGAGACCGGCATCAGCTACCTGCTGATTACCCGCAATCCGGGGGTTGCCGGCTATCTTGCCGACGATGTGGCGGTGATGTATTGCGGTCGGATTGTCGAACAGGGCTCGGTCGACGCGGTGCTTTCAAGCCCCGCCCATCCCTTTTCCCGTGCACTTGTCGCCGCATCGGTGGAAGGCGCGCGAACTCCGGGGCACGAGAATGCGACGATGGTCACCGGTGATCCGCACACCGGCGTGGCGTCGAGCAGCGGCTGCCATTTTCATCCGCGTTGTCCCAAGGCGACCGAGATCTGCGAACGCAAGTATCCTGCGCAAACACGCTTCGGCAGTGCCGCGCATGTCGTTCGATGCCATTGGCCGGGATGAAGTGAGCCTTGAGCTGAACTGTGCGACCTCAGGGCTTGGCCGGCACCAGCAGGGATTGCCCGACCCTGACGCTGGCTCGTGAATCGAGCCCGTTGATTTCACGTAACTGATTGATCGACATGCCGTGCTTGCGCGCGATCGAGGCAAGCGTATCGCCCTTGCGCATCTGATAATTGACCCAGCGCTTGCTGCTTGATGCATGTTGCGAAAGGCGCAGCTTGAACTGGTCGGCCCGGTCGGATGGAACGATCAGAAAGTCGTCATCGCTGTTCACGATGGGGCGGTTATAACCCGGATTGAGCGCCACGAATTCGTCCATGGACATCTCGGCGAGTCGGGCTGCGGTGGCCAGATCGATGCCGCGCGGGGCGGGCACGGTGGTGAAATGCTCGTCGTTTGCAACATGCGGCAATTCGAAGTTGAAAAGCTCGGGGTTCGAGACGATGTTCTTCAACGCCTGCAGCTTGGGAATGTATTGGCGCGTTTCTTCCGGCATGCTGAGGTCGCGATACTCGGTCGGCAGGTTCTGATCGATATTCTTCTTGATCGCTCGCGCAACCGAGCCTTCGCCCCAGTTGTACGACGCCAGTGCCAGATGCCAGTCACCATGAAATTCGTACAGGTATTCGAGATAGTCGAGTGCGGCATTGGTCGAAGCGATCACATCGCGCCGCTCATCCACCCATTGATTCTGGGCAAGGTTGAAGTTG
This sequence comes from Zoogloeaceae bacterium, assembly GCA_016790005.1. Classification (GTDB taxonomy): domain Bacteria; phylum Pseudomonadota; class Gammaproteobacteria; order Burkholderiales; family Rhodocyclaceae; genus UBA2357. The sequence continues at coordinate 3,002 of JAEUNS010000148.1, read as the reverse complement.
CGCCCTGTCGACGGAATGAACTGCCACAGACCGGATGCCTTGGCTCGCGATAGCGCCAGCGGGTTGTAGTTGCTCTCGACCATGGGTAACAGCGCAAGCTCGGTCGGCAGGCCGCGTCGTTCGATTTCGTCGACGATGTAGTACAGATATTGCCCTCCGCGCTCGAACACCGTGCGCAGGAATGCCGGGCGGTTGAGGTAGAACAGCTGTCGTTCGTCCACGAGTTCGGAGTCGAGGTCAGGCATGCCGAATCCGCGTCGGATGCGATCCCAGATATCGTTCGCGTCGCGGGTGAGGTCGAGCTTGAGAACCCGCTCCTCCTGGAACGGAAGTTCGAGTCGTTGCCCCGGGTTGGCTCGCAATCCGCCCGAATCATTGCGGTAAGGGGTATCGGCGCTTGTGGGTTTGGACACGACATCGGATTCGTCGCCCTCCGGCACATTCTGGGCAAGCACTGCCGCTGCGGAAAATACGCACAGGATCGCGATGAGAATCAGACGAGCGAGCGGCTTCATTGGAGCGTTGAGTACGCCGGGGAAAAGTGGGAAGCAAGTCTAGCAGCGTGTCGCCCTGTCGGACAGCCTTGGCTTCGCTTCGAGCGCGCTGCGACTTCGCTTTCTTGCCGCTTGATTGCAGAAATTGTTAGCATTGCGCCCAACCAACAACAAAATTGAAGGGCGCACCGGATGAAAGCACTCGTCATCGAAGATACGGTCACGAGTGCCACGCTGATCTGTCACCTTCTCGAACGGATGGGCTTGCGCTCCGTGCATGCACGCGACGGTGAGAGCGGCATCGAGGCCTTCAAGCTCGAACGCCCCGACCTCGTGCTGCTTGACATCATCATGCCCGGCATGGACGGCTTCGATGTTGCAAGACGCATACGCCAGCTCGAACGCGATGGTGAATGGACGCCGATCATTTTTCTGTCGGCACGGGCGAGCGAGGCGGATCTCGAGCGTGGCATCGATGTTGGCGGTGATGATTACCTGGTCAAGCCGGTTTCCGAGGTCGTGCTAAAGGCCAAGGTGCGCGCGATGCAACGGATAGCGCAGATGCGCTACTCGTTGCTTTTGCTGACCCGAAAACTGAACGAGGCCAATCGCGAACTGAGTCGCCTCTCTTCGGTGGACGGGCTGACCGGCATCCCCAATCGGCGGGTGTTCGACGATACCCTGGTACGCGAATGGCGCCGCGCAGAGCGCCGCAACGCACCGCTTTCGCTATTGCTGCTCGATATCGATCATTTCAAGGAATACAACGACTGCTACGGACATCAGGCCGGGGATGATTGTTTGCGCGCAGTTGCCGGCTCGCTCGATCGTGCCCTGCGGCGCTCATCTGATCTCGCTGCGCGCTATGGCGGCGAGGAATTCGTGATCGTGCTGCCCGAGACGGATGCCGAGGGTGCGCGCAACGTCGCGGAGAACGTGCTCGAGATCGTGCGCGGGCTTGGCATCGAGCATGCGCGCTCGCCGACCGCGTCGCGCGTAACCATCAGCATAGGGGTCGCGACGGCAATACCTGCTCGTGACGACGACTCGGGCTGGAAGAAGCTCCTGGGAAGTGCCGATGCCGCGCTCTACCAGGCGAAGGATAACGGCAGAAATCGCATAGAAGTGGCTCAGGCCGATCAGGCGTAGACCGGGACGAACATGCCTCAAAGACTCAAGACTGTTGTGATTGTCGATGATAACGAGGTCATTCGTCTGACCTTGCGGACGGTGTTGCGCAACTCGGGCCTCGAGGTCATCGGTGAGGCCGCCGATGGTGCGAAGGGCGTGGCGATGGCCGTTCAGTTGCGCCCCGACCTGATCTGCCTCGACGTGGTGATGCCGAAGATGAGTGGGCTCGAGGCCCTGGCGGTCATCCGGACCGATCTGCCCGCGGCCAGGATCCTCATGATTACCGGGCAATCCGATCGCGAGACGATCGAGACTGCGATCGAAAAAGGCGCACACGGCATCATCCTGAAGCCATTCAGACAGAGTCAGATCCAGGACACGATCAAGCGTGTTCTCGGCTGACCCGCGCAGGCCTTGTGGTTGCAGGTGTCAGAACACGTCTTTCCAGGCCCTGAGCGCCGTAAAGCGGGCGACGGAATTCGATTCAGTGCCAGGTGAGCGTGCCTGCAGCGCGGCTACGATTGCAGGCGTATCGACCCGTAGAAAGGGGTTGATCTCGTTTTCGATGCCAATCGTCGTCGGGAGCGAGGGCAGGCCGGCCGCCCGCTCGTGCTCGACCCTGGCCTGCCAGGCATCACGCCTGCCGTTCTGCGGTTCGGCCGCGCGTGCGAATGCCAGGTTTGCGAGCGTGTATTCATGGGTCGGGTAGACCCGAGTTTGTTCCGGCAATTGGGCGAGGCGTGCGAGCGATGCATGCAACTGTGCCGCCGTACCACCAAGCAGCCGTCCGCAGCCAGCGCTGAAGAGCGTGTCGCCGGGAAAGAGGATGCCATCGCCGAGATAGGCGATGTGGGTCTCGGTGTGACCGGGAACCGCCATCACGCTCAGATCCAGCGCGCCATCGAGCAGGCTCACACGATCGCCGTCGCCGAGCTTGTGGCTTATCGAACCGATTCGCGGATCATCGGGTCCGTATACAGCTACCGCGTGTCTGGCAATCAGCGTCGCAATCCCGCCGATATGGTCTGCATGATGATGCGTAACCAGAATGGCCTCGAGTGCGAGAGCAAGACGGTCAAGCCCCTCCTGAACGATCCGCGCATCACCGGGGTCAATCACCACGGCCTTGCGGCCGCGCTTGACGAGCCAGATATAGTTATCGTTGAACGCCGGAAGCGGGATAATCTCAACGCTGGAGGTTGCTGGATGTCGAGTTGTCATGTCTGAACGCGAGTTGTCGGAGTGGCTCGAAAGCCCACAGGGGCAGTATCTGCTCGCGTGGGAGAAGGCCGCCTTCGACGAGATGGTGGCCGATATTTTTGGTTATAACGCAGTCCAGGTCGGCTTGCCAGGATTGCCGCTGCTGGAGCACAGCCG
>JAEUNS010000139.1 GCA_016790005.1 Zoogloeaceae bacterium | reverse complement strand
GCGAAGGCGCGCGGTGCCGACGTGCGCATGGTGTATTCCGCCGCCGACGCGCTCGCGCTCGCCATGCGCGAGCCGGCGCGCGAGGTCGTGTTCTTCGCGATCGGCTTCGAGACCACCACCCCGCCCACCGCACTGGTAGTGAGCGAGGCGGCCCGGCTGGGGCTGAGCAACTTCAGCGTGCTGTGCTGCCATGTCCTCACGCCGCCGGCCCTCCGCGCCATCGCCGAGGGCGGGGAGGGAGGTGGTGCGGCGCTGATCGACGGTTTCATCGGCCCGGCCCATGACTCATGCGCACGTTGGCCGGCAGCAGGTCGGCCACGCCATAGCGCGAGATCGCATGGGTATGGCCGCCGCAGAATTCCATGAAGGCATAGTCCCGGGCGGGGTCGGTTTCGGCCTGGATCGCGCTTGCAAGGCCGCGGGCCAGTTCCGCATCGCGAAACTCGTCGACATACTTCATGACGCGACCCCGGTAGCGGTGGTGGATGCCAGCTCGCCGAAAAGGGCCAGCGTCGCCGCGGCCTCTTCGGGGTCGAGCTTCGACAGCGCATAGCCGACATGAACGATCACATAATCGCCCACCGCGACCGCATCGACCAGCGCAAGCGAGATCGTCTTGCGCACGCCGCCGAGATCGACGATGGCCTGGTCGGCGCCAACGAGTTCAACCACACGGGCAGGAATGGCGAGGCACATGATTCAGCTTCCTTGTTGAAGGCGGCGCTGGGCGACCCAGGCCTGGCCGATGGCGATGCCGGCATCGCCGGGCGGTAGTTGCAGCGGCCGCAGGACCTGCAGGCCGGACGGTGCCAGATGCTGTTGCAGCGCCTGGCCGAGAATGCGGTTGTGCAGGCAGCCGCCGCCCAGCGCGATGGTGGGGCAGGCGTGGGCCTGCGCCGCCTGCTGCAGCCACTGCGCCAGGGCGGCCGCCAGGCTGTGGTGAAAGCGCGCCGCACCCCGATCCGGGTCGCGCTCGTCGGCGAGCGCTGCCAGCAGCGGCATCAGGTCGAGCGTGCCGCCGGCACTGATTTTCCAGTCGTCCGGATTGGGCGCGATGCTGCCGAAGCGCGCCGCAGCGGTCTCGAGCGCGATCGCTGCTTCGGGCCCGGTGCGGTTGAGTTCGCACAGCCCCAGCAAGGCCGCGGCGGCATCGAACTGCCGGCCGAGGCTGCTGGTGAGCGGCGACAGACGCGGGTGGTCGATGATGTGCGCGAGCTGCGCCGCTGACGCATGCTGAGCGAAGCGCTGTGCGATCTCGCCAGAGCGCCCGGCCAGATGCAGCACCGCCGCCGCCATGCGCCAGGGCTCGCGCGCGGCACGGTCGCCGCCCGGCAGCGGCAGCGGGCGCAGATGGCCGAGGCGGGCGTAGTGCTCATGCTGCACATAAAGCAGCTCGCCGCCCCAGGCGGCACCGTCGTCGCCGAGGCCGACGCCGTCGATCGCCAGCCCGATCGCCGGGCCCGGGTGGCGATGCTCGGCGAGTACCGCGGCGATGTGGGCATGATGATGTTGCACCGCGATCGCAGGCACGCCCAAGCGCGCGGCCAGGGCCTGGGCCACGCGGGTGGAGTGAAAATCCGGATGCAGATCGTGGGCGATGGCTGCGGGTGGCTCACCCGCGATCGCGAGCAGGGCCTCGATGGCCGCATCGAAGCGCCGGCAGGCGTCGGCGTCGATCAGGTCGCCAGCGGTGCCGGCGCGCTGCAACAGGCCCGCCGTCACCCGACAAGGCGTGCTCTCGAACCAGGCTCCGGTGGCCAGCACCGGAGGGCCGTCGAGCATCAGCCCGAGCGCGTCGGCGCAGGGGGCTGCGGTGGCTGGCGCAAACCGGCTCATGTTCATGGCTGATGTGCGACAAGAGTGCCTGACGCCCGGGTGGCGGCCAGGCCGGCGCGAATCCAGTCCAGCCACGCCTCGAAGCCTTCGCCGCTCTTCGCCGAACATATGATCGTCTGCAGGCTGGGCTTGACCCGCTGGGCGTAGCCGATTGCGCGTGCGATGTCGAAGTCGAGGTAAGGGGCCAGATCGACCTTGGACAGCAGCATCAGGTCGGCGGCGGCGAACATGTCGGGGTATTTGAGCGGCTTGTCCTCGCCTTCGGTGATCGACAGGATCACCACCTTGTGGGCCTCGCCCAGATCGAACGCGGCCGGACAGACCAGGTTGCCGACGTTCTCGATCAGCAGCAGGCTGCCGGCGGGCGGATCGAGTCGGTCGAGCGCGCGTCCGATCATGTCGGCGTCGAGGTGGCAGCCCTTGCCGGTGTTGATCTGCAGCGCCGGTGCGCCGGTGGCACGGATGCGTTCGGCGTCGAACTCGGTCTGTTGGTCGCCCTCGATCACGCTCACCGCGACACTGCCGGCGAGCCGGCGGATCGTTTCGACCAGCAGGGTGGTCTTGCCCGAGCCCGGGCTGGAGACCAGGTTGAGGGCGAAGATGCCGCGTTCGGCCAGGCGTCGGCGATTGGCCTGCGCCAGCGCATCGTTCTTGCCGAGGATGTCGCGCTCGATACGCACCATCTGCCCCTGCGAGAGCCCCGGCGCATGGGCGTGTGCCGGCCCGTGGCCGTAGTGCAGATGGTGGGCATGGGCGCTGGCTACGTCCGGTGTGGTCCTTGCAAGTTGCTGCAGGGCCGGGGTCGGCTTCCAGCCCACGGTCGTGGCTGCGGAACGTGGCTTGAGCACGCGCTTCATGCCGCCTATCAGGGTCTCGCCGTTTGCGCAGCCGCATACGCTACACATGGGCTTGGTCTCCTTGTTCTTGCGGGGTTCGTGTCCGGAGCGTGACCGGTTCAATCCACCTCGAGTTCGCGCACCCGCATCTCGGTACCTGCGGTGGCCTGCACCTGGTGGCTGCCGCATTGCGGGCAGGCGTCGTACAAGTGGCGAATGGCCACCGTGGTGGCGCAGTGCATGCACCAGCCCCTGCCCGGCACCGGGTCGATTGCGATGGTAGCGCCTTCGGCAACGCTGTCCTTGAGTACGGCGTCGAGACAGAAACGCAGCGCCTCGACTTCGACCGTCGCGAGTTCGCCGATCTCGAGCCACACGGTGCGCACCCGCCGGAACGCCTGCTCGCGGGCTGCGTCTTCGATGATGCCGCGAATACCTTCGGCGAGGGACATTTCATGCATGGGCTAGTTGCCGCAGGTGGATCCGGGCGCTTACACATGGGTTGTTCAGCTCTGGAATCATGGCACGAATGTGCGCAAAAAGCGCCTTCGTGTCGGCTCGGCGATCGCGTTGAACAATGTTCCCTCAAGAACGCGGCACGACACTAGCTGTCCGTTGAGGCGAAGGGCGCCCGGGGTCGGTGCGAAGCGGCCTGCAGCAGCGTTCGTGCGTGCGAGAGCAACGCCTTCTCGAGGAGAAGCCGCCGCATGCTGTTTGCGAGGTGGGCGTTCAGTTGCAGTTCATCGACCCAGGCATAGCCATCGATCTCGGGCACTTGCCGGCCGCTTGTGTAATGCGCGAAATAGCTGGTGCAGCGGCAGTGCTCCAGGGGGGTCTCTGTTGAGCTTGTTTGCACGGCGAAGAGATGCAGATCCTTGCCGCGGTAGTAGGCATGGCGACCAAGGTCGATAAGCCGGTCGGGGCTGAAGGCGAGCCCGAATTCCTCCCGCGTTTCCCTGAGCGCGCAGGTCAGCGGGTCTTCGCCGGGATCGATGAGCCCCTTGGGCAGATCCCAGTGCTCGCTCCCGGTCGAGTGACCAACAAGCAGCTCCGATCGCTCATTGATTACCAGCAGGCCGCAGGAGAGTCGGGTGCTTGTCATGTCGGGTGCGGCTTGTAAGGTTTCCGGAAGTGAGCATGGTACGTGCAAGGCGGTGCTCTTGTAAGCTGCACGCGCAACGGCAACCAAGCATCAGCGAATCAACATCCGCGGGTCAGCGGGCGATCTTCGCGACATTCCGGTGAACGGTCATGACGGCTGGGCACTGAGGGGTATTCGCTGCCGCGTGCCCGGCCAGCGCCTGAATGCTCGAATGGCTGAGAAGCGCGGTTCTTCAACAGGAAAAACGGCGACAATGGCGGCCGATTCGTTTTTGAACGCCATTTCAGGATTCCCCCATGGAAATCAAGGTCAATTTTCTCGACAAGCTTCGCCTTGAAGCAAGGTTCGATGACTTCACGGTGGTGGCCGATCAGCCTGTCCGCTACAAGGGCGATGGCTCGGCGCCGGGTCCGTTTGATTACTTTCTGGCTTCGTCAGCTTTGTGTGCGGCTTACTTCGTAAAGTTGTACTGCGAAACCCGCAATATTTCTACCGACAACATCCGCCTGTCACAAAACAATATTGTTGATCCCGAGAACCGCTACAAGCAGATTTTCAAGATCCAGGTTGAATTGCCAGAGGATATCTCCGCCGCAGACCGCCAGGGAATTTTGCGCTCCATCGAGCGTTGCACGGTGAAAAAGGTGGTGCAAACCGGGCCCGAGTTTGTGATTGAGGAGGTGGAAAATCTGGATGCCGATGCACAGGCCTTGCTGACGCTGAATCCGGATTCGGAAGCAAGCACCTATATTGCGGGAAAGGATCTGCCGCTGGAGCAGACCATCGCCAATATGTCAGGGGTTCTGGCGGGCTTGGGCGTCAAGATTGAAATCGCGTCGTGGCGCAATCTGGTTCCCAATGTGTGGTCGCTGCATATCCGCGATGCGCACTCGCCAATGTGTTTTACCAATGGCAAGGGCGCGACCAAGGAAAGCGCGCTGGCGTCGGCTTTGGGCGAATATATCGAGCGGCTGAACTGCAATCATTTTTACAACGACCAGTTTTGGGGAGAGGACATCGCAGACGCGGCGTTTGTCCATTATCCGAACGAGCGCTGGTTCAAGCCTGGCTCTGATGATGCGCTGCCGGCCGGAATTCTCGACGAGTACTGCCTGCAGATCTACAACCCCGATGGCGAGTTGCGTGGCTCGCATCTGTACGACACCAACTCAGGCAATGTGCAGCGCGGTATCTGTGCGCTGCCGTATGTGCGCCAGTCGGACGGCGCGGTGGTGTATTTCCCGTCGAACCTGATCGACAATCTCTACCTCAGCAATGGCATGAGTGCCGGCAACACGCTGGCCGAAGCGCAGGTGCAATGCCTGTCGGAAATCTTCGAGCGGGCGGTGAAACGTGAAATTCTGGAAGGCGAGATCGCACTGCCCGATGTGCCGCCTGACGTGCTGGCGAAATATCCCGGCATTCTGGCCGGCATTGAGGCGCTCGAAAAGCAGGGTTTTCCGGTGCTGGTGAAGGATGCGTCGCTGGGCGGGGCGTTTCCGGTGATGTGCGTCACCTTGATGAACCCACGCACGGGCGGTGTATTTGCCTCGTTTGGGGCACACCCGAGCCTGGAGGTGGCGCTGGAGCGCAGTCTCACCGAGTTGCTTCAGGGACGCAGTTTTGAAGGCTTGAACGATCTGCCCCGACCCACCTTTGAAAGCAGCGCGGTCACGGAGCCGAACAACTTCGTTGAACACTTCATCGACTCCAGCGGCGTGGTGTCGTGGCGCTTCTTCAGTGCCAAGGCCGATTTCGATTTCGTCGAGTGGGACTTCTCAGGCCAGGGCGAAGATTCCAATGCCGACGAAGCCGCAGCCTTGTTCGGCGTTCTCGAAGACATGGGCAAGGAAGTGTACGTGGCGGTGTATGACCAGCTTGGAGCAACGGCCTGCCGCATTCTGGTGCCGGGTTATTCGGAGATCTACCCGGTCGAAGACCTGATCTGGGACAACACCAACAAGGCACTGTTGTTCCGCGCCGATATCCTGAACCTGCATCGCCTCGACGATGCCAGGCTGGAAGCACTGCTCGAGCGTCTGGAAGACAGTGAGCTCGATGATTACACCGATATCATTACGTTGATCGGTGTCGAGTTCGACGAGAATACGGCCTGGGGCCAGCTGACGATTCTGGAGCTGAAGCTGTTGATTCATCTCGCCTTGCAGCAATTCGAAGCGGCGAAGGAGCGGGTGGAGGCCTTCCTGCAATACAACGAGAACACGGTCGAGCGGGTACTGTTTTATCAGGCTCTGAATGTGGTGCTGGAGGTGCTGCTGGACGACGACCTTGAACTGGACGATTACGAGCACAACTTCCGCCGCATGTTTGGCAACCCGCGGATGGACGCGGTGATCGGATCAGTGAACGGCAGCGTGCGCTTCTTCGGCCTGACGCCAACGAGCATGAAACTGGAAGGCCTCGACCGGCACCAGCGCCTGATCGACAGCTACAAAAAGCTGCAGATGGCGCGGGCCAGGGTGGCGGAGCTATCCAGTTAGGCTTGCCTGGGCGAACGCTTGCACCCCCGCGGCCTGCGCCGCCTTCTTGAGATCTGCGTCCAGCGTCGCGAGCGGCAAGCCGGTTCGCAGGGCCAACTCCAGATACGCGGCGTCGTAGGCCGACAACTTGTAGCGCCGGGCCAAGTGCAGGGTGTCGCTCAAGGCGCGTGCCGCGGTGGCCGTATCCGTCGCGATATTCAGCCGCTCCAGGAGAGCGATGAACGCCTGTGATCGGGCCTCGGTGAGAAGCCCTTTGGCCTCAGCCTTCGCGATGACATTGCAGGCTTCGAGCGCCCACAGCGAGGGAACCAGCGCCTGCTGGTCACTCAGGGCCTCGAGCACGGTCTCGGCGTAAGCCACATCGGCGGGCTTTCCGTCGACCAGTAGCCAGCACATCGCCAGCGAGTTGTCGAGCACGAAGCTCACGCCCGCCCCTCGTTGATCAGCGCCTTCAGATCGATGTCCTTGATGGGCCGCGCAGCGTGCATGAACTGTCGCATCGCCTCGACGGCCGCAACGACATCCGCTTGCTTGGTGCCTTCGGCCGGTACCAGATCAGCAATCGGCTCGCCGCGCAGGGTGATCGTGTAACGCTTGCCCGCCTGCACACCGCGGAGCAACTCCGGGAGTTTGGTTTTGGCCTCATACGAGCCGATTTCAAGGTTCATGATGTTCTCCGATCGATAGCGACTAGTTTATAGACCAGTCTAAAGTCAATCAAGAACGGCATTTCGTCCGCGCCGCGCCCCAGTGGTTTGCCAAGGGGCGGCATAAGGTCCAGTTGACTGAGAGTTCAAAATTGAGTGACACACAGTTCAAGATAGTGTGATCGCCGACATCCAGCAGCCGAGAAAACCCGGCAACCGGTGTCGAAGCTCAGTGAAGCTTGAACATACCATGACGAAAAATCAATGCGTTGCGGCCAGCCGAATCTGGCAGTCTTGAACGAACGTGTCACTGAATTTTGAGTTCATGGAAGGTTGTGTCACTGAATTTTGAATTCATGGGCGCGGCTCGAGTCGTGAGGGGAAGTGCCCGGGTTTGATGTCTAGCTAGCATTGGCTGGCAATAGGGGCGATGAAGATCGGTCTGCTTGAGCCACCTCGGTTCGCCACTCTGCATTAGAGGACCGAAAACCAAGAAAAACGCCAGATCTACGAACAGAGGCTGGCGTGGGGTTGTCATTCGAAGAGTGTGACCACTTTGGCCAGCACTTCATCCAGAATCGTCTGGGGGACGCTCTCAAGCTTGCGACCGCGACGCGATCCGACGTCCAATGCCCGCGGCTGATCGCAGCGTATAACGCCCGTGGTTTGCGTGCCGGCACCCATCAGCGAGACGGAGAAGCCTGCGGTTCGAGCGAAGTTCCCACCGCTGGTAATCGGCACTACAACCGGTGTGCGGGTCAGACGATTGAACGCGCTCGGCGAAACGACCAGTACCGGGCGCGTACCCTGTTGCTCATGGCCCGATGTGGGATCGAGGGACACGAGGTAGATGTCTCCGCGCTCCATCAGAGCAGCTCACCGCCGACCGGATGTGCATCGAGCCATTCGCGATCTTCTTCAGAGATTTCGGCTGAAGCGTCGCACTGAGCAAGCAATTCGTCGAGCGTGTAGCGCGGGCGGGCGGCCGGTTCGATCATCAGACGGCCATTTTCGACGGCCAGGCCGACCTTGGAGCCGGCAGCCAAGTGCAGAACATCGAGCAGTGCTGGAGGCACTGCCAGCATGACCGAACCGCCAACTTTGCGGAGGTTTGTAGTGTGCATGATTGCTCCTTTTTGCTAATTATATAAAAATATAACTCTACGCAATCTTTTCGGCAAACTTCAGCTCAGATGGCGAGAGTTCAAAATTGAGTGACACACAGTTCAGGATAGTGTGATCGCCGACAATCGCCGACACCCAGCAGCCGAGAAAACCCGGCAACCGGCCCGTTTCGGGCAGCGGCCAAAAAAATTTGGCTTGTCCGCACTTGAAATCGTCGGAGGCCAACCCTATTATTAGCACTCGTCGGCGGTGAGTGCTAACAGTCGCTGATCTGAGCCTTGGCTCATAGTCCAAACAAGCCTGTGCGGGCATGGCCCGCCAATTTTTGAGTCGAACCAGAAGGAGTTACTCGATGAATATTCGTCCCTTGCATGATCGTGTGATCGTCAAGCGTCTCGAAGCAGAACGCAAGACCGCCAGTGGTATCGTCATTCCCGACTCGGCCGGTGAAAAGCCGGATCAGGGCGAAGTGATGGCCGTCGGTAATGGCAAGATTCTCGATGATGGCAAAGTCCGTCCGATGGCGGTCAAGAAGGGCGACAAGGTGTTGTTCGGCAAGTACGCCGGCCAGACCGTCAAGGTCGATGGCGATGAGCTTCTCGTCATGCGTGAAGAAGACATCATGGGCGTTGTGGAAGGCTGAGCCTTCCGATCGATTGTCGACGAATAACGAATTCAAGGAGTAGGAACAATGGCTGCAAAAGAAGTCAAATTTGGTGATTCCGCCCGTGACCGGATGGTTGCCGGTGTCAATATCCTCGCCAACGCCGTCAAGGTCACCCTGGGTCCCAAGGGCCGCAACGTGGTGCTCGAGCGCTCGTTCGGCGCCCCGACCGTGACCAAGGACGGTGTATCGGTTGCCAAGGAAATCGAACTGAAGGACAAGTTCGAGAACATGGGCGCGCAGATGGTCAAGGAAGTCGCCTCCAAGACCTCCGACATCGCCGGTGACGGCACCACCACCGCCACCGTGCTGGCCCAGTCGATCGTGCGCGAAGGCATGAAGTTCGTTGCCGCCGGCATGAACCCGATGGACCTGAAGCGCGGCATCGACAAGGCGGTCATCGCCACCATCGAAGAGCTCAAGAAGCTGTCGAAGCCGTGCTCGACCAACAAGGAAATCGCCCAGGTCGGTTCGATCTCGGCCAACTCCGATGGCGACATCGGCGAGATCATCGCCCGCGCCATGGACAAGGTCGGCAAGGAAGGCGTGATCACCGTTGAAGACGGCAAGAGCCTCAATAACGAACTCGAAGTGGTCGAAGGCATGCAGTTCGATCGCGGCTACCTGTCGCCCTACTTCATCAACAACCCGGACAAGCAGGTTACCGTTCTCGAAAGCCCGTTCGTGCTGCTGTTCGACAAGAAAGTGTCGAACATCCGCGATCTGCTGCCGGTGCTCGAGCAGGTTGCCAAGGCTGGTCGTCCGCTGCTGATCATCGCCGAAGACGTCGAAGGCGAAGCACTGGCCACCCTGGTGGTGAACAACATCCGCGGCATCCTCAAGACCTGCGCAGTCAAGGCTCCGGGCTTCGGCGACCGTCGCAAGGCTATGCTCGAAGACATCGCGATTCTGACCGGTGGTCAGGTCATCGCCGAAGAAGTCGGCCTGACCCTCGAGAAGGCCACTCTGGCTGACCTCGGCCAGGCCAAGCGCATCGAGATCGGCAAGGAAAACACGATCATCATCGACGGCGCCGGCGATGCCACGCGTATCGAAGCACGCGTCAAGCAAATCCGTGTCCAGATCGAAGAAGCCACGTCCGACTACGATCGTGAAAAGCTGCAGGAGCGTGTTGCCAAGCTCGCCGGCGGTGTCGCGGTGATCAAGGTCGGCGCCGCCACCGAAGTCGAGATGAAGGAAAAGAAGGCGCGCGTCGAAGATGCACTGCACGCCACCCGCGCTGCGGTCGAAGAAGGTATCGTCCCGGGCGGCGGTGTTGCGCTGATCCGTGCCCGTGCCGGCATCGGCTCGCTCAAGGGCGACAACCATGACCAGGACGCCGGCATCAAGATCGTGCTGCGCGCGATCGAGCAGCCGCTGCGCGAAATCGTTGCCAACGCGGGCGACGAGCCCTCGGTGGTCATGAACCGCATCGTGGAAGGTTCGGGCAACTTCGGCTACAACGCTGCAACCGGCGAATACGGCGACATGGTCGAAATGGGTGTGCTCGATCCGACCAAGGTGACCCGCACCGCGCTGCAAAATGCAGCTTCGGTTGCCGGCCTGATGCTGACGACCGACTGCATGGTCGCCGAACTGCCGGAAGACAAGCCGGCCGGCGGCATGCCGGGTATGGGCGGTATGGGCGGCATGGGTGGCATGGACATGGGGATGTAATTCCCGGTTCGCCCCGGTTCGCCGGGGCCGCATGATTCGAACAAGACCCCGCGTGAGCGGGGTTTTGTTTTTAGGTTCTGCGCATGGTGATGCTGCCAAACGGCACTGATACGGTGCAATGGATTGCGGTGCTTCGGTACGGGCTCGCGGGGAATGCTGCACTGCCCCAGGTTTCCTTGCCCCTTTTGAGGGCGGGGGCGTCGAAGACGTTTCCCTGAGGGCGCTCAAAACGGGTGGGACGCAGGGCCCCAGGCGTAGCGATCGACCTCAATGGACGCAGACGCCGAAGCAGGACCCTTCAGGTCTGACACTTGAGGCGCGCTAGGGAGTAAGATGGCGAAAAACGGCGGGGAGCATCCATGGCCTGTTGGCTTGAATGCTCCCCGGGACGCGACTTGGTGGAGGCGCGTACCCCAATGACCGGCAAAAAGAAGAACAGCGGGTGTAATGTAAGCCCGCTCGCTTACAAATAACTTACATCCTGATTCCATGCGGATTCTCCTCGCTGAAGATGATAAAGTAATTGCGGACGGGCTGTGCCGGGCCCTCAGGCGTGGCGGGTTTGCGGTGGATCACGTCGACTCCGGTGCCGACGCTGACGCTGCCCTGTCGTCACAGCCCTATGACTTGTTGATTCTCGACCTTGGCTTGCCGAGGCTTCCGGGCATTGACGTGCTCAAGCGCTTGCGCTGTCGAAAGTCGACGTTGCCAGTGCTGATCCTCACCGCACAGGACGGTGTCGACGAGCGTGTGCGCGGCCTGGATGCAGGCGCCGATGACTACCTCACCAAACCCTTTGCACTGCCCGAACTCGAAGCTCGGGTGCGTGCGCTGACCCGTCGCGGTACCGGGCAGGCGAGCTGCATCGAAGTGGGAGCGTTGAGCTATGACCAGGCCGACCGGGTGGTGAAGATCAACGGGCAGGTCATCGAATTGTCGGCACGCGAAGTAGGCCTGCTTGAGGTTTTCGCCCTGCGTGTCGGGCGCCTGGTCAGCAAGGACCAGCTCGTAGATCACCTGTGTGGCTGGGGTGACGAGGTTTCGAGCAATGCGATCGAGGTCTACGTGCATCGTCTGCGCAAGAAGCTCGAGGCCAGCGGGGTAAGAATCGTCACTGTGCGAGGATTGGGCTACTGCCTGGAACACCCGGATGCGGCGCAGGCGGCGAAAGGCTGAGCGGGGAAGCGCGGTACGCGGAGGTCCGTCGCAGCCGAACTCCTTGTTCGGCGAGATTCTCGACTGGATGCTTGCACCGCTGCTGTTCCTGTGGCCGATCTCGATCATCGTCACCCACAGCGTCGCTGACAACATCGCCAATCAGCCCTACGACCTTGCGCTGGCAGACAGCGTGCGGGCGCTCGCCCGCCTGGTATCGGTCGACACGGGGCAGGTCAGGGTCGACTTTCCAGCGCCTCCGCGAGCGTTGTTCCGCTCAGATCAGGACGACACGGTCTATTATCAGGTAGCAAGTGCCGACGGCACGGTGGTTACCGGCGACGAGCAGATCAGCTGGGTCGGTCCACCCACGAATGTCTTCCCCGAGCAGATCCTGTTTCGTGACGATTTCATTCAGGGCGAGCAGGTCAGGGTGGCCTACCAATTCTTGCAGGACCCCGCAGCGAGCCGGGGTGAACCGGTACTGGTCCAGGTTGCCGAAACGCGCAACAAGCGCAGCGATCTGGCTTCGCGCGTCGTAACCGGCGTGCTCCTCCCGCAGTTCGCGATCATACCGCTGGCGGTCATTCTGGTCTGGGTGGGGCTCACCCGTGGCATCATGCCGCTCAACAAATTACAGAGCCGGATCCGCCGCCGGCGTCCCACCGACCTCTCTCCGATCGAGCCCGCCAGTGTTCCAGAAGAGGTGCGGCCGCTGATCGTGTCGTTCAACGACATGATGGCGCGCCTCGAGGAGAACCTGCAGGCCCAGCAGCGTTTCATCGCGGATGCTGCGCACCAGATGCGCACTCCGCTCACCGGCCTCAAGATGCAGACCGAGCTTGCCTTGCAGGAGGTCGACCCCGAGTTGCTGCGTGAATCGCTGCAGCACATTGCAGAGAGTACCGACAGAGCCGGCCATTTGATCAACCAACTGCTTTCCCTTGCACGGGCCGAGGCGAGCTCCGAGAAGGTTTACGCGGTCGAGCAGGTCGATCTCGAGGCGATCGTGCGCGAAGTGGCGCAGGAGCTCTTTCCGCGCGCGCTCATCAAGGATATCGACTTCGGGGTCGAGTACAGCGGTCACCTGCTGATCGTCGATGGCAATGCGGTGCTGCTGCGCGAGCTGACCAAGAACCTGATCGACAACGCCATCAAGTACACCCCGCGCGGCGGGAGCGTGACCGCCCGCACCCGTGTCGCCGGCGCGATCATTCTTGAGGTCGAAGACACCGGTGTCGGTGTGCCCGAGGCCGACCGGGAGCGGGTCTTCGAGCGTTTCTATCGCGTTCTCGGCAGTGGCGAAGACGGTTCGGGCCTGGGCCTGCCGATCGTGCGCGAGATCGCCGACCTCCACCGCGCCACCGTCAGCCTCAACCCCAATCCGGCCGGCCAGGGCACGATCGCGCAGGTATTGTTCCCCCGCGGCCACCCTACGGCGCCGACGCATGTATCACTTCAGGCGAGTAGCGTGCCGGGCACGACAAGCGCGAAAGAGTACACCGAAATATTTGACGTGTGGAATCGATAGGCTATAATGGGCGTCTTCTTGGCCAGTTAGCTCAGTTGGTAGAGCAGCGGATTGAAAATCCGCGTGTCCGTGGTTCGATTCCGCGACTGGCCACCAAATAATCAAAGGGTTACAGCAATGTAGCCCTTTGTCTTTTTAGGCGGGCTATCACCGGGCTAGCACCAGCGACGAATCGGCCCGCTTTTGCCCGGTCGCAGAAACGACAAACCCGGCACATGGCCGGGTCTGGTTTTGATCCGTGCCGACCTGTTCAGTTGGTCGCTCGGTGTCTCCTGGTGAGCATGTCGCGCGCCTCAACGGAAACTTCGGTCATGCCTGCGATGGTATCCAGCGAAGTAGCGAGGTGACACAGCAGCAGAAAGACGGTGTTGTGATCCTGAAAGCTCCCGACCTTGCTCTTTGTCTCGGGTCCCGCATCGCCCGCAACCAAGCAGGCCACGTTGGTGATAACTCCCGACAAGTGCAATGCCTCGTCTGCCGCGGTATCTGCCAGGCTCGCGAGTTCCATTAAATCGTCGTGACTGAGCTTGTCCGACGCGCGGCTCATCAACAGCTTCATGGTGTCGTAGGTGGGGTGAATCATGATGTTTTGCTCCTGGTCGATTGAATCGGCCAGCTCCCGCTTTCCAATCGGGCGGCTGGCATCTGCGAGGTTGGAAAGACTGGCGACCAAGGCAACCAGCAGCCCGAAGGCTCCTCGCAGCGCCAGCCAATGACGGCGACACCACGCACCAATGAAAAAACCGCGTCAATGCGCGGCCTCATCGGCCTTGATCGTTTCGGGCTTTCCAATTCCCGGCCACCGTTGTTTGCAGTGACGACTAGATCATCGCGGCCATGGTGATGCGCGTCAAGCGATTTTGGCGACCACGATGCCGTCACAGTTGCATGGTGGGGGCATTTTTGGGGGCACATCAGAACATCGAGCCTGAAAAGGCCAGCAAATACGCGGCTTTTGCGCCTGAGTTCGATTGCTCTGTCGACAATCGAACAGGCTCAAATCGGTCCTTTTGGTGCCTGATTCGGGCGCACTCCCCCGAAATTACCCATGACACTTGCAGGCCATTGATTTTGCGCGCGGTTCGTTGCTCATAAACGGCACCCGTCAATCTTGCCGGTCGAGCAATTCGCGGCCATTCCTCGGCAGCATGATTACAGCCCTTGTGCCTGGCCCCACTTCGGGTGGACCGGCCTCCACGTCGTACAGGATGACCGCGAACAGTTCGCGCTCTCGGTCGGTGTCCTCGGCTTCGAGCC
>JAEUNS010000136.1 GCA_016790005.1 Zoogloeaceae bacterium | reverse complement strand
TCGGCGGTGGGGCGCTCGATCAGCGCGCTCAGGCCCTGGGCGTTGGTCGGGTAGTTGCGGTTGTCGAGCTTGTAGAGCTTGAGCGCCTGCATCAGGGTCGCGATGTCCTGCTTGGCGGCGACCACCCGCGCTTCGTCCGGTCGGCTCATGATGCGTGGCACCACCAGCGCGGCGAGCACGCCCAGAATCACGATCACGACCATGACTTCGATCAGGGTGAAGCCGCGCGCGGCCCTTTGGGTTCTTGGGTGAGACATCCTGACTTACCTCAGCAAAGTGTTGATTTCGATGATGGGCTGCATCACCGCCAGCACGATCAGCAGCACCAGCCCGCCCATGGCGAGCAGCAGCAGCGGTTCGAGCAGGGTGGTGAGCGTGGAGGTGCGGTTCACGAGTTCCTGCTGCTGCAGGCGCGCGGCCCGCTCCAGCAGTTCGTCGAGACGGCCGGTGGCCTCGCCGTTGGCGATCATGTGGATCAAGAGTGGCGGAAAGGCGCGGGTCGCGCCCAGTGCGCGCGCCAGCCCCTGGCCTTCGCGCACCCGCTCGGTGGCCTCCCGCACCGCGTCCTGCAGCGGAATGCGGCCGATCACCTCGCGCCCGGCCTCGAGCGCGGCAATCAGCGGTACGCCGCTGCCGGCGAGAATCGCCAGCGTGCTGGCGAAGCGGGTGGCGTCGAGGGTGCGCAGATGGCGGCCCAGCACCGGCAGGCTCAGCAGCCACTTGTCCCAGGCCCGCCTGAACGCGATGCCCTTCAATGCGGTATGCAGTGCGATACCGCTGCCACCGATGAGCACCAGCAACAGCCAGCCCCAGCCGCGCAGAAAGTCGGACATGAAGATCATGCTGCGGGTCAGAAAGGGCAGGGTCTGCTTGCCTTGCTGGAAGACGGTGACGACCTGGGGCACGACGTAAGTCATCAGGCCGATCACGACCAGGATCGCGACGACCGCGACGATGACCGGATAGAGCAGGGCTTGCAGTGTCTTCTGGCGCAGGGCGCTGCGTTGTTCGAGGTAGTCGCACAACTGGTTCATGACCCGGCCGAGCTCGCCGGACTTTTCACCGGCCGCGACCGAGGCGCGATAGATGGCCGGAAACGCCGCCGGATAGCGGTCGAGCGCAGCGCGCAGGCTGTGTCCGGCGAGAATCTCGGAGCGGATGCCGGCCAGAAGCTGACGGGTCGCCTCGCCCTCGGCCTGCTCGGTGAGTGCCGACAAGGCCTGCTCTACCGTCAGCCCGGATGACAGCAGCGTCGCCCATTGGCGCGACAGCAGCACGAGTTCGGATTCGCGCAGCTTGCGGGTGCGCTTGCCGGCATCGGTTCGACCCGAAACGCTCGAGACCTCGACCGGGAACAGGCCACGTTCGCGCAACAGTGCCCGTGCGGCACGGCTGGTGTCGGCCTCGAGCACCCCGGCGCTTTCCTGCCCTTGATTGTCGACGGCGCGGTAACGGAACGCGGTCATCGCTCGTCAGTCCCGGGTTGCGCGCAGCAACTCTTCGGC
>JAEUNS010000465.1 GCA_016790005.1 Zoogloeaceae bacterium | reverse complement strand
GGAGGCAAGCTGGATCGGGATTGTGTTTCCGCGCTGAAATCGGCGCGCAAGCGCATTCTCGAGACGATGCGCCGGCTCGAATACCCGGAAGGAACATGAATTGAGCGAACTCGTCTCGAAACCGGTGATTGATGAGAGGGCCCTGCGTGAGAGGGGCAAGCAGGCGTTTCTCGACACTCTTGAAGCCTACGCGATCGAACTTGGCCTGGATCAACCCCTGTGGATCGAGCGGCTGAGGGCTTGTGCCGGGCAGACCCATGATGAATTTGCGCGCTTCGAGAATCGCAAGGGGTTCGAGTCGGTCGTGGGTCTCACCGCCTCCAGCATCAGCCTGGTACATGAGGATGAGCTTTCTTTTTCACTCGAGCTCTCGAACCTCGCGCGCAAATTGCGCGAGGCCTGCATGCCGGAGCTGAGTATGCTGCATCGACGTTATCTGGTGTTGCTGGGTCTGGAGGACATGCCGCTGGAACAGTGTCCGGTTGGACCGGACGCGGTGGCCAGCTCGCTTCGCGCGCTGATTGAAGCCGTGGGGCCCGACACGGAGCAGCGGCAAAAGCTTCTCGAGCGCAGCCTTGCGGTACTTTCGACCCGGCTACGGGCGCTCTATGTCGAGCTGAACCGAATCCTGACGGAAGCGGGGGTCGAGCCCAGGCCGATGTCGGTCGCCGGGGGCGCAGGACGGGGCCCGCACGGCGTTGCATCAGGGCTTGCCCCGGCGGCAGACCAGCCTTTTCAGGTCCATGAGGTCGGTGCTCTGGCAACGCTTCAGGCACGCCTACGCCAGCGCCGTCCTCATGGGGCTGGTGATCAGGCTGCTCTGGATCCGGAGCTCGCGGCGGCAATCCGCGAACGTGTGCTGAGCTGGTTGGCCCAGCGGCAGGCCGCTGGCGACGGTGGCGTAATGCGGCTCGCGGGCACCGAGTTGGCGCCGCTGTTGCCCGCAGCAACGGCCGTTGCGGTCGAAGCTGTCGAACAGGTTTTCGCCGCGATCGCGGGCTTTGAGGATATCGCTCCGGTGGGGCGCGCGCTGATTGCCAGCTTGAAGATTCCGTTCTTGAGGCTGGCGCTGGTGGATGACGCACTGCTTGCCGATCCGGTGCATCCCGCCCGTTTGTTGCTCGACAGCGTCGCGTCCATTGCCGCAACGATGGTGCAAGAAGATGCCTCGCAGGCGACGGTTGTGCAGCTTCATGACATCGTTCAGGGTTTGCAGCGCTCGGAAGCCAGTGGTGCCGATGCGTTTGCGCGCGCACAGACCGTGCTCGACCATTTGGCAAGCGACTTGCAGCGGCGCTACAAGGCGCTTGCCCGTGAGTCGATCGACGGCGCCGAGAGGGCCGAGCGGCGCGAGACGGCCATGGTCAAGGCGTCCGGAATTGTTGATGCGCTGATAAGCGCGCATACCCCACCGGCAATAAGGGATTTCCTCGAGCGCTGGTGGCTGCAGTTGCTCGCGCGAACCATCTACAGCCATGGCGTGGCGCATGACGCCAGCCGCAGCGCGATCGAACTTGCCCGCAGCCTGGTGATGGCGTCCGGTGGGGGGGCTGAGTCGGGTGCCAGCTTGGCGGAGACCGGTGGGCGGGCGGCGCTGGTGGCAGGTTTGAAGCGGGGTCTCGCTCTATTGGGCCTCGATGTGGAGGCCAGCAGCAGATTGCTTGCACCCGTGGTGGGCGCTCTCGAACAGTTGCGTAGCGGACAGATCCCGGGGCTTACTCGCAGCGAATCATCTGTGGTGCCAACCCTGACCGAGATATCGGGTACAAGAACCCTGCGTCTGCTGCACCACCCGGGTCATGCCGTGATTGCAGGCGGAACCCCGGCTGCCGCATCTGCAGTGGTGGGCGACTGGCTCGTACTGAACATGCCGGACGGCAGTCGCTTTGTCGGGGGCGTGGCGTGGATGGGACCGGAAAAGCGCGTGCTCCTGCTGGTCGATTCGGCCCGTGCTGCAACCTTGGCGGTGAGTCGGCGCGCAATTGTCGATCTCGCCAACCAAGGCAAGTGTCGACTGATCGACCGTTCGTCGATCACTGAACGGGCTGCGGCGCGGGTGTTGCAAAAGCCGCTCGAGTGATGCGATCCGGAAAAACAAGCATCCGATCCGGGCAGCAGCGCGACCCGGCGAGGATCGCACTGCTGTCTCGTTGAAATCAGGCCGCAACGACCGGGATCTTGGCGATGCGGGCCTGCCATTCCTTGGGTCCGGTTTCGTGCACGCTGGTACCGTTCGAGTCCACGGCCACGGTGACCGGCATGTCCTGCACGTCGAACTCGTAGATGGCTTCCATGCCGAGATCTTCGAATCCGACCACCCGTGCAGACTTGATTGCCTTCGACACCAGATACGCGGCACCGCCGACAGCCATCAGGTAAGCCGACTTGTTGTCACGGATGGCTTCGATCGCGGTGGGGCCGCGCTCGGACTTGCCGATCATCGAGATCAGGCCGGTCTTCTCGAGCATCATCCGGGTGAATTTGTCCATGCGCGTCGCCGTCGTGGGGCCGGCCGGGCCGACGACTTCATCGCGCACCGGATCGACTGGGCCGACGTAGTAGATGACCCGATTGGTGAAATCGACCGGCAACTTTTCGCCCTTGGCCAGCATGTCGGCAATGCGCTTGTGAGCGGCGTCGCGGCCGGTCAGCATCTTGCCATTGAGCAGCAGGATCTGGCCGGGTTTCCAGGCAGCGACCTCTTCGCGAGTGAGCGTATCGAGGTTCACCCGGGTCGCCACGTTGGTGTCGGCCTTCCAGGTGACGGCCGGCCAGTCTTCGAGCCTGGGTGTTTCGAGCTTCGCGGGCCCCGAGCCGTCGAGTTCGAAGTGCACATGGCGGGTAGCAGCGCAGTTCGGAATCATCGCCACCGGCAGGCTCGCCGCATGGGTCGGATAATCGAGAATCTTCACGTCCAGCACCGTGGTGAGGCCGCCGAGTCCCTGCGCGCCAATCCCCAGCGCATTGACTTTCTCCATGAGTTCCAGCCGCAGCGATTCGACCCGCGTAAGCTCTGCGCCACTGGCGGCCTTGTCGCGCAGCGCCTGAATATCGACCGGCGCCATCAGCGATTCCTTGGCGAGCAGCATAGCCTTTTCGGGCGTTCCGCCGATGCCGATGCCCAGGATGCCGGGCGGGCACCAGCCGGCGCCCATGGTGGGGACGGTCTTGAGAATCCAGTCGACGATCGAGTCTGACGGATTGAGCATGACCATCTTGGATTTGTTCTCCGAGCCACCGCCCTTGGCCGCACAGGTGACCTCGAGGTGGTCGCCGGGGACGATTTCGTAATGAACGACTGCCGGGGTGTTGTCCTTGCTGTTCGTGCGCTTGCCGGCGGGGTCGAGCAGCACCGAGGCACGCAGCTTGTTGTCGGGGTGGTTGTATGCCCTGCGAACGCCTTCGTTGACCATTTCCTGAACGCTCAGGGTGGCCTCCCAGCGCACGTTCATGCCCACTTTGAGAAATACCACGGCGATGCCGGTGTCCTGACAGATCGGGCGATGCCCTTCGGCACTCATGCGCGAATTGGTGAGAATCTGGGCGATGGCGTCCTTGGCTGCGGGGCTCTCTTCACGCTCCCAAGCAGCGCCGAGGGCCTGAATGTAGTCGAGGGGATGATAGTAGCTGATGAACTGAAAGGCATCGGCAACCGACTGAATGAAGTCTTCCTGACGAATGATGCTCATGCGTTGTCTCCATTTTGGCACGTGAGAATGCCTTAATTCTATCAGGCGGATGCCCATTCGAAGAGTCGACTGGCGTATCATTCCGCCGTCCCCTGGTACGTGTGGGGCATGTCACGGCATGTAAGTCCTGTGTAAGATAGAGGTCTTTTAATGCGGGTCGAATCACGTTGCGGTGGGAGCGGAGAAAAGACCGGGATCTACCGGTCGCCCTGCAAGGGAAGCTTCAACCAAATCATTCAGTTGAGGAGAGGTGAGTATGTCCAATGAACAGCAGGTTCGCGTTTATCAACCGTCCGCCGAGATGGTGAAAAACGCAGCGGTGTCCGGAATGGAAGGCTATCTTGCACTGTGCAAGGAAGCCAGTGATGACTACGAAGGTTTCTGGGGACGCCGTGGTCGTGAGCTCCTCGACTGGAAGGTGCCTTTCACCAAGGTTCTGGACGAGAGCAATCCTCCGTTCTTCAAGTGGTTCGCCGACGGCAAACTGAACGTCTCGTACAACTGTCTCGACCGCAACGTCAATAACGGCCTTGGTGACAAGGTTGCGATGATTTTCGAAGCGGACAGCGGCGAAGTCACCAAGGTCACCTACAAGGACCTGCTCTCGAGGGTCAGCAAGTTCGCCAACGCCCTGCGCGCGATGGGCGTCAAGAAGGGCGACCGGGTCGTAATCTATCTGCCGATGTCGATCGAAGGTGTGGTCTCGATGCAGGCCTGCGCGCGTATCGGTGCAACCCACTCGATCGTGTTCGGCGGTTTCTCGGCCAACGCACTGCGTGACCGGATCGAAGACGCCGGTGCCGTCGCGCTGATTACCTCCGACGGCCAGTTCCGTGGCGGCAAGGCCCTGCCGCTGAAGCCGATTGCGGACGAGGCTCTGGCGCTTGGCGGTTGCGATTGTGTCAAGAACGTGATCGTGGTCAAGCGCACTGGCGCCGACTGCAACATGGTCGCTGGTCGCGATAGCTGGTTCCATGATGTGGCGGCTGCGCAGTCCGATGTGTGCGAGCCTGAGTGGGTCGAGGCCGAGCATCCGCTGTTCGTGCTTTACACCTCGGGTTCGACCGGCAAGCCCAAGGGCGTTCAACACTCCTCCGGCGGTTATCTGCTGCAGGCCGTGATGTCGATGAAGTACACGTTCGACATTCGTCCCGACGACGTCTTCTGGTGCACCGCCGATATCGGCTGGGTGACGGGTCACAGCTACATCGCCTACGGTCCGCTCGCCTGCGGCACGACCGAGATCGTGTTCGAGGGCGTCCCGACCTTCCCGGATGCG
>JAEUNS010000067.1 GCA_016790005.1 Zoogloeaceae bacterium | reverse complement strand
GGCGAGCACCGCATGCCCTTCCGCTATCCAGAGGAGCATCCCATTGTTGGCTAGGCTATTTACAGAGCAGTTCGCCTTCTCGAAGGGCGACAGTGTGGTGGTGATCGGTCTCGGTCGCTTTGGTGGTGCCGTGGCCAACTCCCTGGTGCAACTGGGTCACGATGTGATGGGGATCGACCGCGACGCTGAGCCGGTTCATGAGTGGGCCGATCTGCTCACGCATGCAGTGCAGGCCGATTCGACCAGTGCGATGACCATGCGCCAACTCGGCGTGGCCGATTTCGCCCATGCCATAGTCGGTATCGGTGGCGACCTCGCAGCCAGTCTGATGACGGTAATGGCGCTGACCGAGTTGGAGATTCCCGACATCTGGGTCAAGGCCATGACGCCCGAGCATGGCAAGATCGCCGAGCGTATCGGTGCGCATCATGTTGTGTATCCTGAAGCCGATATGGGGCAGCGTGTCGCCCATCTGATCAGCGGGCGAATGATTGACTACATCGAGTTCGATGACGGTTTCGCAATCGCGAAGATCCAGGCGCCCGTTGCGACACATGACTTCACGCTCGCAGAATCGGCCGTGCGAGAGAAATTCGGCGTTACGGTCGTAGGCATCAAACGCGCTCACGAGGATTTTCAGCACGGTAAGCCTGGCAGTGTCGTGCGGCCCGGTGACCTGTTGATCGTCTCCGGTCCAACCAAGAAGGTCGAGGCTTTTGCCGCCAGCGGTTCGCGTCGTTAGCTGGCCGGCTTGCTGACTGCAACTGTTCTGAGCTTGGATTGACGCGTTCTGGCAGCCCCTTCTGATAAGGACCGTAGAACATGCTCAACTGGATTCTGAGTCAATTCAAGCAGCAGTCGGCAAGAGATCTCGAGCGGGCGCGCGACATGGTCAAGGCTGCAGCAGGCGGTAGGCCTATCGACCCCATCAAGGCACGCGATGTTGCCCGCGCGCTTGGGCTCGAAGTGGGCGTAAATGCCAGCGTCGATCAAGTGATCAGCGAGATCCGACGCTATCTTACGCACCATGGCGCGTTGTGAACCTGACCGTGCAGAAGCACTGAACGAGCACTGACTCCGGGGCCGACTCAGCGCTTGCTGTTGCCGGACTCATCCTCCGGCACTTCGCGGATGAAATCACCCTCGATCACCACGTTCTCGCTGCGGGTTCGTGCCGAATGCCCCCGCTGCCGATCGAATCCTGGCGGAAAACCATCGCCACCAGCCGCTGCCTCGGCGGCGGCGCGCATCTGCTTGCGCACTTCGCGCGTCTTCCACCACAGATACAGGCCACCGATCAGGCCCACCGCGAGCACGATGGAGAAAATCACCAGTGAAAACATGAAGGTCAGCACCGCAAGGCCGCCGGCCGCGACGATTGCGAACACGCGGGTGAAGATCCCCGGCGGCTGAATGGTGGCACCAATGCGGCGGTATTGACTCTTGAATGGGTCGTGTTGCATCCGGACATCCTTTGCGATGAAGATTTGATGGGATTGTGCACTGGACAGCGGAGGTTTGACATGATTCCCTCAGCGCATCTCGAATAGCTCCTGATGGAAGCGGCCCTTGGTCGGGAAGTGCCGTTCGAGCGCGCTTCTTATCTGAGCGCCGAGTCCTTGTGGGCCGCAGAACCACACCTCCAGCTTCTCGACGTTGTTCGCCGTGCCAATCAGCGATTCGGCGTCGGGTCGGTCACCGCTGCCGGTGTCGTGGATGCGAAGCTCGATGCTTGGCAGCACTGAACACAGCGCGCGCAGGCGTTCGACAAACGGGTCATTGCGCTCGTCACGAACGAGATAGTGCAGACGTGCGACCGGTGCTTCGGCGGGCGTGGCGCTCAGTGACTCGAGCCAGGCAATGAACGGGGTTACCCCGATTCCGGCCGCCACCCAGAGCTGCTGGGCGTTGTGGTCGAGCCGGTCGGTACTGAAGTGTCCGTATGGCCCCTCTATGCGCAGCCTCTGGCCGGTGCTGAGGCGTTGCGCGAGCTTGCGGGTGTAGTCACCAAGGCCCTTGACCTGAAAGGTCAGCAGGCCGTCGCCCTGATCTGCGCTGGCGATCGTGAATGGGTGCGCGCCTTCCAGCGTGTCGAAGGTCACGAACGCAAACTGCCCGGGCTTGTGCGTGAAGTGTGGTGAGGCGAGTCGGCACTGCACCTCGGTGATGTCGGGGGCCGGGGAGCTAACCGACACGATTTCGGCACCGAACTGCCGCTTGTGCGCAATCCGGCCAGTCAGCGAGATGATGCTGGCGATTGTGCCGGCGCTCAGGAGTAGCGCGAGCAGGGCGCCAACCGGTTGAGTCCAGTAGGTGGCGGGTGCAAGCAGCGCGGCATGAAAGGCGAGCATCAGATACAGCACCGGCATGATCCGGTGAGCATGCCGCCACAATGCGTAAGGGAATCGCTTCCACAGACTCAGCACCAGCATGGCCAGCACCGCGTAGATCGCCCACTCGCCAAAGTCTTCGGCCAGATCCTGCAAACCTGCAAGCACTCCGGTGACGTGTTCATTGTCAGGTTTGCCGGCCTTGCCCCAGATGTTCTTGATGATGTCGTCCGACATCTCGACCAGCCAATGAGTCGCCGCCAGCGCAATTGCAAGAATGCCGGCCCATTTGTGAACGCGATACGCCCGGTCCAGCCCACCCAGCGGGCGCTCGAGCCAGGCAGGACGAACCGCCAGAACCATCGCGAGCGACATCAGCCCGATCGACAGCAATCCGGTCAGGTAGAGACCCTCTTGTCGCGCAATCCACGGCAGGCTTGTGGTGATCTCGGCACCCGGTGCAAGTGCAGCCGTTGCCCAGGCGAGGGACAGCACGGCCACAAACAGGGTCAGCAAGGTCTTCATGATTTCAGTCATCCTCGAAGAAACCGCGCTCTGCATCGCGATGGCAGGCCACACAGTTGGCCTTGGTCTTGACCTCTGGGGCCGCCCACTCTCGGGGTGTTAACTCGCGATGTTCCTTCACCCACTTGGGCAACTCGGTGATGCGTAGCGGCGCCTGGCTGGCGCTCAGGCCGCGAAACAGCTTTCCTGCGTAGCGCTGTCCGCCCCTGTCGCCGGCATTGTCGGTGAGGTAGCGGGTGATGCGGGCGTTGGTGTCGGCATCGAGGCTCGCGTCTTCGCCAAAGTGATTGCCAAGGTCGGCCATCATGGCCTGCCACGAGCGTGCGGGTAGCAAGGCAGCCGGGAAGGCCATGTGGCAACCCCCGCATTCCTCAACCACGACCGGGTCGGACACGGGCGGATAAAAGTTGCCGCCACCCGCGCGGGCGCGGTCGAACACGAGGGTGGTGAGGGCGATTGCGGCGATGCCGACGAGCAGTGGGCGCAGCGGAAAGGTGTTCGGGTTGGAATTCATGCGATTCTCCAAAGTGATCGGTAGCTGCTCACTGGCTGATCATGTAGCTGAGCCAGTCGCCTTTTTCCAGCGGGGTGCATTCGCGGCCCAGTACCTCGTTGCAGTTGCGTTTGAACCATTTCTCGACCTTGGCGGGATCGCTGTAACGTTTCGGTGAGGCTGAAACCGCGACTGGGTCGATCGATTTGCCGGTCGGGGTCTGGCCGCTTTTGCGGGTGTCGAGTGCATGGCACGAGGTGCACGAGGGCGTATCGGGCTTGCCGCCGGTAAAGTGTCCCTCGTGCAGCGCTTTGCCACGCGCAGGGTCGAGACCGGCGAAGCCGGGGTTAGCCGATGCGGCCGCGGATGCATAGCCCGCAAGCAGGTCTTCACGCGGGCCGGCCATTACCGCACCGCTCAACAAAACGAGGGTGAGAGTGCTTAGAGTGCTGAGGCGAAAGGTCATGATGTGCTCCCTGGGCGGTTATCCGATGGAGCCATTGTGC
>JAEUNS010000032.1 GCA_016790005.1 Zoogloeaceae bacterium | reverse complement strand
GCGCGGACCTGACGCAGCCAGACATCAGCGCACAGCGGATCACGCGCATGCCGCTCCGCCTGACTGGCATCGACCAAGCACACCACCTCTTCCAAGCTCAAGCGCGGCGACACCCGGACGGCATCCATGATCCGCGTCGGGTCGGCGATGCCGCTGGCCTCGATATACAGAGCTGCGGGTGCAGGCTCCATGCGAAGCACCTCGGCGAGCTGTTCGGCCAGACTGCCGCCCAGGGTGCAGCAAATGCATCCATTGCTCAGGCGCAAGATCTGCTCGTCGCGGTAGTCGATCAACTCGGCGTCGATATTGATCGCACCGAAGTCGTTCACCAGAATCATGCTGCCGGCAGGAATGCCCGAGCGCAGGCGGGCATTCAAGTAGGTGGTCTTGCCAGCACCCAGAAAGCCGGTAAGCAGCGTTACCGGGATCGGCTCAGTTTTCATGTACCCGACCTCCGAGCACGGTGGCAACCACCCGCATATGGCGCAGGTGGGCGGCCGGTGCCGACAAGGGATCTTCGTCCAGCACGACCATGTCGGCATACTTCCCCACCTCGAGACTTCCAACCAAGTGGTCGAGCCGCAGGGTATAAGCGGCGCCGAGGGTGATCATCCGCAGAGCCTGTTCGACTGTTACACGCTCGTGTGCGCCCATGTCCGCACCGCTCGCCGAAAGGCGCTCGACCGCGCACCACGCGGTAAACAGCGGGCCGAGCGGCGTCACCGGTGCGTCGGAGTGGATGGCCGTAGGGATATCCAGCCGCAACGCTGACGCAAGCGGCTCCAGTCGTCGCGAACGCGCATAGCCCAGGGTGCGGTTGCGGTGGATGTCGCCCCAGTAGTAGAGGTGGTTGGCGAACATGTTCAGGCATACGCCCAGCTTGGCCGCCCGGCGCAATTGCGCCTGGCTGATGAACTGGCAGTGCTGCAGCGTGTGACGGTGGTCATGCCGCGGCCATAGGGTCAGCGCCTCCTCGATGGCGTCCAGGATCAGTTCAACCGCCTCGTCGCCGTTGGTGTGGATGTGCAGGTGCAGACCTGCCTGGTGGTAGTCGATTACGAGACGGCGCAAGGCCTCCGGCGGTGCGTTCCAGAGGCCATTCGGGTGACCGTCGTGGTAGCCGGGCCACTTCATGCGTGCGGTGTAGCCCTGGATCGAACCGTCGGTCATCAGCTTGACCAGGCCAAAATGGAGCCGGTCACCCGATGATTCTGCACAAGCCTGCAGCCTTGCGATCCCCTGCTCCGCCGGCCAGGCCAGCGCGCTCATCGCAGGTACCAACCGCACCGGATAATCGTCCTGCGCAACGACCTCGTGCAGCGCGGCAATGCCCGCATCCGTCAGCGGGTTGTAGAGATCGGTGATCGTCGTCACCCCTGCGCGCCGGGCCAACGCGCCATAGGCGCGAAGCGCCTCGACGCTGGAAACCTCCTCGAACAGGTTGCGTCCGAGCGCCTCGAACACACCGTGCATCGCCGCCATTTCCTGCAACTCGCCATTAGGCACGCCGTCCTCGCCGAGCATGATGCCCTCGACCCCGGCATGGCGGTCCAGGCCGGAGAGGCGGAGCATCGCGCTGTTGACCGAGAGCACATGCAGGCTGGCGTGGAACACGACCACCGGGCGGTCGGGGACCGCGGCGTCGAGCGCACGTTTGTCGAGACGCATGCCCTCGAAGTACACCGGATCGAAGCCCCAGGCCACCAACGGCTCGCCCGCAGGCAGCCGTTCGGCCTGTTCGCGCAAGCGGCGCTGCATCTGCGCCAAGGAGGTGACTCCTTCCCACGCGCGGCCGGCCGGATCTGTACGCGGGAAGTAACCCAGGTAAAGGTACTTCCAGATCGCGCCTTCCAGCGCATGGCTGTGCCCCTCTACGAAACCGGGCAGGATGACCTTGTCGGCGAAGCGCTCGTCCAGTTCGAATGGGCCCAGATCGCTCAGCGCCTCGATGGGGCCTACACCCAGCACCCTGCCGTCCGCGACCGCGACGTGGGTGGCTTCCGGCAGCGATGGATCCATCGTCACGATGCGGCGGGCAGAGAAAATAGTGATGTTCATTTCAGGGCTTCCTGCATGACGGACTTGGTCGGAAATGGCGAGCGCGACGGTGTTCTCCACATGAGAAAGGGCACCACGGCGAGGGCGACGAGCGACGTGCCGCCAAAGATCGCGACATATTCGGTGGCGCTCAGCGAAGGCGCGATAGGCGCGAAGATGAACAGCAGGTGGAACGTGGCGACGACAATGGCAATGTTGTAGAAGGCGAGTTCCTTGGCCACCGAAGTACTGAAGTCGGCATCGACGATGCGCAACAGCAACAGTCCGCTACCGGTGGAGCCACAACAACAGCCGAAGATGGTTACCGCACGCTCGTAACCGAGCCTTCCGCTCAAACGGCCCATCGCCAGGCTACCGACGAGTGTAAACACCGTGATCACAGCCGAGACCAGCAGGATTGGCACCAACAAGGCACCGAGTACGGCGAACTTGATGCTCATCAGCGTGCCCACGACCATGAAGTCCACCGACCCGCCCGTGATTCGCTTGAGCGTCTCGTCATCGACGTAGGTGGCTAGCCCCGCACGGTCAATTGCTGAGCGCATCAGAACGCAGACTACCAACCCGTGCAGAAAGAACATGTTGTGGCTGAAAAGCACGCCCAGATTGATGCCCCAGGGCTGAAAACCCGCGGCCAGGTCGCGCACGGAAAGCAGCCACACATGTGTGATCACGTAAGCAAGCCCGAGCAGGCAAAGGTGGAAGGCCAAGGAATCCAGGTTGGCGGGGTGAGACACCATCCGCCCTGCTTCGGGTTGCTTTGAAGCCGAATAAAAGCCGGACAGAAAATCGCCATCGATCCGCGACGCTTTGTTGGTGTTCAGACCCTTGCGGATGATCCATCGCGCCATCGGCACACCCACCGCGAAGGCCACCAGAAAACCAAGCGACGCATAGATGAGGCCAACCTGGGTTGCGTTCTCAATACCGAACTCACGCTCCCACAGCGTGCCATAGGTCAGCGCCTGGCCCGGCCCCTGGGTGAAACCGTGGGTAACCATCGCACCCAGGAAGGCGCTGACGTCGGCACCGGTCACTGCATCGTAGGCGACGATCACGCCATAGCCGAGCACGCCCTGCAGGCCCAGGCTGATCGCCCAGATCACCGTCAGCCACATTCCGCCAATGACGATGCTGCCCGATAAGGCCTTGTTCCCGCTGCTTCCGGTCAGACACAGCGACATGAAACTTAGCGTAAAGAAGTGAAAGGTGAGCGCGGTGAAGTCGGCCGCGGTGAAGCCCGGAACCAGATCCGCTGACAGCAGTGCGAATCCGATCATTCCACCGATGATGCTGGCCGGGACCAGCGCGTTGCGCAGCAGCGCCAACTTGTATCTGAGCAAACTGCCCACGAGCAACATGGCCGCCATCAGCGCAAACGCGATGATTCCATGAAAGGTGCTTTCCATATTGAGGCTCCAACATTCTCCGGGACCGTGGTCCCGGGTTTCTTATCGCGGGCAGAGCTGTCACCGGCCTGCCCGCAGCATTCACCGAGTCGATCTGGTGATAAGCAAAGAATATGGTAGCCGTAGTTGCTCTGTACAATACTTATCACTTACCCGGTGATAACAAGAAGGCATCAATCGAATGAAAATCGAACTTCGCCAGATCCGGCAGTTCCTCGCCGTAGCCGAAACCCTGAATTTCCGCCGCGCGGCAGAGAACCTGGCGCTGGCGCAACCTGCGCTGAGCCGCGGCATCCAGTTGCTGGAGCACCAGTTGGGTGTCAGCCTCTTGAAGCGGAACAATCGCCGGGTCGAACTCACGCCGGCCGGCGAAGTGTTCCGAAACGGATGCTATTCCCTAATGAAAGATCTTGAGGAAACGGCGCGCAAGGCCCGCAAGGCCCAGAGCGGCGAGCTAGGCCGCTTGGCGATCGGGTATACCGACTTCGCAATCTCGGGGGTGCTACCCGGTGTGCTCGATCGGTTTCGCCGCGCGTTTCCGGACATTGACATTGAGCTGACCTACGGTTCAACGCGGCAGCAACTCGACGATCTGGCGATCAGGCGTATCGACATCGCCTTCGTGACCAAGCCGGTCGATGCATTCGGCATTACGACGCTACCGGTCCAGCGCGATCGCTTCGTTGCGGTGTTGCCGTCCGCTCATCCGCTAGCGCAGTTGGCACAGGTCGAGATACGCGATCTTGCGGACGAGCCCTTCATCGTCGGCGTGATGGCGCGCTGGAGCCACTACCGTCGCCACCTCGACGCCCTGTGCCTGAAAGCCGGGTTCTCGCCGCGAATCGTACAGGAAGCCTACAACACCGAAGGGATATTCGGCCTCATCAGCGCCAACATGGGTGTCACCATCCACCTGGAATGCGCTGCGAACTATGTCCGCAGCGGCGTCGCCATCCGGCCGCTGGGCGGTACCGACGACACCATCGTGACGGCGGCAGCCTGGCGCCCAGCCGAGCCGGGCTCGGTGCTGTCGCGCTTCGTCGATTTCTTGCAGACAGTGCCCGCCGAGTAGTCCGGCGCCCCGCGCATGTTGTGAATGCTGGCCACAAGTTCAGGTCGCCGCGCAACAGGTGCATGAAGCGCCGCGCGGCATGGTGGGCGTCAAAATCTGGCCGTGTCCGCCCAGCGCGACTAACGCAACTTCAGTCGTCCGCCTGCAACCTCACGCCGACCTTGCCGAACTGCTGCCCGGATTCCAGCCGGCTCAGGGCTTCGTGGGCCCTGTCCAGCGGAAACTCGCTGTCGATCACCGGCACGATGCGATGCATCTCGACGAACGCGAGCAGGTCGCGGAACTCCGACAGATTTCCCGCAGTCGAGCCGAGAATCTGCAACTGGCGAATGAAGATGCGCCGCAGGTCGGCCGGCGGCTGATCCCCCGAGGTCGCGCCGCAGGTCACCAATCGGCCTCCACGCACCAGCGACCTCATCGCTGCCGACCACACCGCCTCGCCGACATTCTCGATGACGACATCGACGCCGCGACCGCCGGTGAGTGACATCACCGTCTTCGCCACATCCTGGGTATTGCCGTTGATGCCGTAATCGGCCCCCATCTCCAACGCGCGTTCGAGCTTGCTGTCCTCGCGCGAGGTCACGATGACTTTTGCTCCGATCGCTTTGGCCAGCTGCATCGCGGCCAGCGAAACCCCGCCGCCGATTCCGAAG
>JAEUNS010000029.1 GCA_016790005.1 Zoogloeaceae bacterium | reverse complement strand
CGGGGGCCAACGGCCTCATGCGGCCTTGCGACCACGCTGCTGGTAGGTGACAGCCGCGATGATCAGTACCAGCCCGACCCAGGTGGCGGGCTCGATCGCTTCGTCCAGAAACATGTTGATGAAGAACAGCGACAGGAACGGCGAGAGGAAGATCAGGTTGCTGATCCGGCTCACGTTCTCGGCATGGCGCATCGCAGTCAGCCACAGCATGAAGGTGACACCCATCTCGAACAGCCCGACATAGACAGCACCGGCGAGCCCGGACAAGGGCGGCAGCGCGAGCTCGCCTTGAAGTGCCAGGATCAGCCACACCATCGGCGTGCCCAGCATGAAGCACAGCAGCAGCGACGCCGCGGCCGGCGCGCTGGCGCGGGTGTTCGCGATCCAGTAGAGCGCCCATAACACCGTGCTGCCCAGTGCCAGGGCAACACCCAGGCCGCTGTCGAATTCCAGCGCGAGCAGATTGCCGCGGGTCGCGATGACCACCGCGCCGAAGTAACCGACCAGCAGCGCGATGAGATCGCGCCTCACCAGTTTTTGCTTGAGCAAGGGTACCGCCAGCAGCGATAGCGTCAATGCCCAGGTGATGTTGAGGGTTTGCGCCTGCTGTGCCGGCAGCAGCTCGTAGGCCGACAGCACCGTAAGATAAAATCCGCACGGGTTCAATGCGCCCGTCGTCGCATAAAACAGCGGCCTTGCCTTGAGCGCCGCAAGCGCGACCGCCCACTCACCCCGTACGCCCACGATTACCGCCAGCACCACGGTTGACACCAGGGCCGACCAGGCGAGCAGCTCGGTCGGGCTCATGACCCGCAGCGACAGCTTGAAGGCAGTGGCCGCGGTCGACCACAACAGCACCGCGGCAATTGCGAACAGCATCGCGCGTGCCTGATTGGTTTGACGCATGCGGGCATCCGGCTTAGTGTGGATTGGACGATGCGCTCGAAGGGGCGCATCGGGGTGTCGCCATGGTAGCGAATCGCAGCGGCTGCGTCGGCTGCTTCATGGTTGGTTTGGCCGGATGTGCAGTATTCGTCACTTCCGGTGCGCATCGGCGACAAGAATTCCCGTTCATAACGGGCATAGTGGGCGATCTATCTGCATGGGAGTCTTTCAATGATTCGTCTTTCGCTGGACGAGGTGCGCGACCTGGCTTGCCGGGTCTTGCGCAAACATGGATTCGACGAGGCGCACACCGCTGCGCTGGCCGATACCCTGGTGGCGGGGCAACGCGATGAATGTGCGTCGCACGGCATTTATCGCCTGCTGGGTCTGATCGCCACCCTGCGCGCCGGCAAGGTCGTGCCCAACGCGGTGCCCAAGGTGCTCGACCAGGCACCGGCAATCGTCAAGGTCGATGCCGGCGGCGCCTTTTCGCCGCTGGCGTTTCGTACCGGTTTGCCGGTGCTGGCCGACAAGGCGCGCAGCTGCGGCATTGCCGCGATGGCGATCAATCATTGCGTGCATTTTTCGGCCTTGTGGGTCGAGCTCGAGGCGATCACCGCGCTCGGGCTGGTAGGGCTGGCCTGCAACCCCAGCCATGCCTGGGTCGCCCCTGCCGGCGGCGCCAGACCGGTATTCGGCACCAATCCCTTTGCGTTCGGCTGGCCGCGCGCCGGCAAGCACCCGTTCGTGTTTGACTTTGCCACCAGCGCGATTGCCCGCGGCGAGATCGAACTCCATCGGCGGGCCGGCAAGCCGATTCCGCTCGGCTGGGGGGTGGATGCCAATGGCCAGCCCTCGACCGATCCCAATCTGGTGCTCGACCAGGGGGCGATGCTGACTTTCGGCGGCCACAAGGGGGCGGCGCTTGCGGCGATGGTAGAGCTCATCGCCGGTCCGCTGATCGGCGACCTGACCAGCCAGGAGTCGCTCGACTTCGACGCCGGAACCAAGTCGCTGCCTTACCACGGCGAATTGATCATCGCGCTCGACCCGGTGCGCTTTCTTGGCGATGCGGCCGAAGCGGAGCTCGCCCGCGCAGAGGCCCTGTTCACCGCCATGCAGCAGGATGGCGCGCGCCTGCCGTCGCAGCGTCGTTACGAGGCGCGGGCCCGCAGCGATGCCAATGGCGTGACCCTGCCCGCTGCCCTGCATGCCGACGTGCTCGCGCTGCTTGCCTGAGGGGCTCCGCTGCGCGGCGTGTTGACGCAGGCGCGAGTCAGAACGGCAGGTCGAGAAAGCGGTGCTCGCCACCATGCTGGCGGTTGTCGATGCGGCGCACCACGCCCGGATGAGCCGCCAGGGCGAAATTGCCATCGCCGTTGGGGGCAGATTTAAACTTGATGTATTACCGCCATTTTCTGAGTGGCTGTATGATTTCCGGGCCGCCGCCTTGCGCGGGTTCCCGACCAGGAGCGAAGAGTGTCAATCCATGATCGGCGCAGCGCGCAGCCGAATCGGAATCATCACCGGCTCAGGACCGGAAACCGGTGTCGATTTGTGGACCAAGGTGCTGCGGGCCAATCGCGAGTTGCTCGGCAGTGACTGTCGTGGCGATCTCGAGGCGCCCGAGGTGGTGATCTTCTCGGTACCCGAGTTGGACCTGTCGATGGAACTCGAACGCAACGACGCTGCGGTCTGGCAGACCTGGCTGAACTCCGCAGGATCATCTATGCAGTGAAGGAGCGGGGTGGCAACCAGGCGGACATCGTCGCGGATTTCGCAAGAGTGCTGGCTGGCCTGCACCGAGCTGCCGTTGATTGCGGGCACCTTCGCGTCGCCGCGCACGGTCGATGTCACGGACCTGCTCGCCATGGCGCTTGCCAGACGTTCGCTGGAAGCGCGCCCGGCCGTGCGCGAGCCCTGAGACGCAGGAGTGAAGTCATGAAAAATGTCTATATCGCCTACACCGGCGGCACCTTTGGGATGAAGCCCACTCCGGAGGGCTACCAACCGGATACCGGCCTTGCCGCAGCCCTCGCCGCGGTGCTGCCGCCGGCGGGGCAGTCCGGAATGCCCGCCTGGACCCTGCACGAGTACGAACGCCTGATCGACAGTGCCGAGGCGCAGCCAGGCGACTGGCACACAATCGCCAGCGACATCGCGGAGAACTATGACGACTACGACGGATTTGTGATCCTGCACGGCACCGACACCATGGCCTACACTGCCTCGGCGCTCTCGTTCGCGCTCACCGGCCTGCGCAAGCCAGTGATCGTGACCGGCTCGCAGATTCCCTTGTGCGAGGTGCGCAGCGATGCCCGCGGCAATCTGCTCGGGGCCATGCTGATCGCAGCGAATCACCGCATTCCCGAGGTGTGTTTATACTTCGACGGGAGATTGTTGCGCGGTAATCGCGCAACCAAGGTTTCAGGCACCGATCTGGACGCTTTCGATTCGCCGAACTGCGCACCGCTGGGGTGCGTGGGCATCGAAGTTTCGATCGATACGGCGCGGGTGCTGCCGATGCCGTCGGGCGAGGCCTTTGAATTGGCCGCGCCCGGCGGGCAGGAGGTCGCGGTGCTCAAGCTGTACCCGGGGATGTCGGTGGCACGCCTCGAGCGCATGCTCGAGCCACCCCTGGCCGGCCTGGTGTTGCAGACCTATGGTGCGGGCAACGGGCCGGTGGGCATGCCCGGCTTTCTTGCTGCGCTGGCGGGGGCGAGTGCGCGCGGTGTCGTGATCGCGAACATTACGCAGTGCCCCAGAGGCCGGGTCGATCAGTCGAAATACGCGACCGGCTCGGCACTCGCCGCAGCGGGGGTCGTCGGCGGACATGACATGACGGTCGAGGCTGCCGTCACCAAACTGCATCACCTGTTGGCACTGGGTTTGAGTAAGGACGAGGTGCGGCGGCGCTTTGGGCACGAATGTTGCGGCGAATTTTCGCCGACCTCATGAACCCATCCCGGAAAGCTCGCTGAGCCCGGTTATGCCGGGCCTGGTAGAGACTTGTGACAACCCCCCAATCGTGGAGATGCACCATGGAGTTTTTGACGAAGATATTCACCGTACTCGAAGACCTGACCTGGGGATGGTCGCTCATTCCGATCCTGGTCATCTTCGGCGTTTTCATGACCGTCGTTACCGGATTCGTCCAGTTTCAGTTTTTCGGGCGAATGTTCCGGGTGCTGCTGCCCAAGAATGAGCATGCCGACCCAAATCAGATCAGCGCCCGTCAGGCACTGCTGATTTCGGTGGGTGGGCGAGTGGGCGGTGGCAACATCGCGGGGGTCGCCGTGGCGATCACCCTGGGTGGGCCGGGCGCTGTGTTCTGGATGTGGGCGATCGCGATGGTAGGCATGGCCACCAGCCTGGTCGAGTGCACGCTGGCGCAGGTGTACAAACGCCGCAGTGACGACGGTACTTTCCGGGGTGGTCCGGCCACTTATATCCGCCATGGCCTGGGCAAACAGTACGGCTGGCTGGGGACGGTCTACGCGGTTTGCCTGATCGGCTCGTTCGCCTTCGGTTTCAATGCCTTTCAGGGCAACACCATCGCCGGTGCGGTCAATGACAGCCTGGGCATCGATCGGCTCTGGACTGGTGGCCTTCTGGCGGCGGTGACCGGTTTCATCGTTTACGGCGGCATCCACCGCATCGCCAAGGCCGCCGATGTGGTGGTGCCGGTGATGGCACTCAGCTACCTGGGGATGGCCTTGCTCATCATCGTGATGAACATCGGCGAGCTGCCGCG
>JAEUNS010000023.1 GCA_016790005.1 Zoogloeaceae bacterium | reverse complement strand
ACTCACCTTGGCGACCTGGGGCAGCCTCAGAAACTCGGCGCGAATCGCCTCGGCATGGCGTTTGAGTTCGGCCGGCTCGAAGCCCTCGCCTACGAGGGCAAAAATGTTGCCGTAGGTGTCGCCGAACTCGTCATCGAAGTTGGGGCCGATCACCCCCTGCGGAAGGGTATGACGAATGTCTCCGATCTTCTTGCGCACCTGATACCACACCTGATCGATATCGCGCGAATGAACACTGTCCAGCGCAAAGAAAAAGATCATTGCTTCGCCCGGCCGCGAATAACTGCGAACGTGGTCGATCGCTGCGACCTCCTGCATCTTCTTCTCGATCTTGTCCGTGACCTGACTTGCGACCTCCGCCGCGCTCGCTCCCGGCCAGGTGACGCTGACCACCATGGCCTTGAACGTGAAGGGCGGGTCTTCCGACTGCCCCAGGCGGGTGTATGAGAACAGGCCGATCAGCGTCAATGCCACCATCGCGTACAACACCAGCGCCTGATGCCGCAGCCCCCACTCGGATGCATTGAAGCCTCTCATCGCTCGGCATCCAGCGCCACCGGGCGGTCGACCTCGACGACACGCACCCGCTCACCCTCAACCAGGCGATGCACCCCGGCGACGACGACGCGTGCGCCCTCCTCGAGGCCGCTCGTCACCCGTACCCCGTTTTCGTGAATCCCGTCGATCACCACCGGCGCGGGGCCCACCGTATCGTCGCCACCCACCAGCCATACCCTGGCGCTGGCGTCGACCGCGGTCACCGCCCCCAACGGCAGCGTCACACCCGCCGACCTTGCCTCGTCGAACACCACATGCGCGCTGGCGCCGAGCGAGAGCAGCGCGTCGGGCGCCGCGATCGCGACCCGCAAAGCGTAGGTGCGGGTCGCGGGATCGGCGACTGGCGCAATCTCCCTGACCGCGCCAACGTAAGGTTTGTCATGCCCGAGCGGCAGGATCACCGCGGCCTGACCGAGCGTATAGGCCTGGATGCGGCTCTCGGGTACATTGATCAGCACCTCGCGCGGCTCGGGCTGCACCACCCTAAAGACCGTCTGCCCGGCCGCAACAACCTGGCCCGGTTCGACCGGCGCCTCGACCACCACCCCGGCCTGCTCGCTACGCAACAGTGCGTACTCCGACTGATTGAGGGCGATACCGGCCTGGGCACGCGCTTGGCGCAGCGCGGCATCGGCCGCATCGAGCGTGGAACGGCGCGAGTCGAGCGCAGACGCACTGATGAATCCGGTCTGGTGCAGGCGTTCGCTTCGCTCGAACTCGGAACGTGCGAGCGCCAACGCGGCTTCGGCCGCCCCGACCTGGGCGTTCGCAGCCTGCGCGGCCAGCAATACGTCCTGCGGATCGAGACGGGCCAGGAGCTCGCCCTTTTTTACCATCGCACCTACGTCGACCTTGCGCTCGACCACCTTGCCCGCAATCCGGAATCCAAGCAGGTGCTCATGGCGTGCGCGAACCTCGCCGGTATAGACGTTATGGGTCGGGTCCGCCCCCAGCAGCGACACGCGCTGGACCAGTACCGTGCGCGGTGGCGTGTCTACCGGCGGCGCCTCGGAACAGGCAGCGAGCACAAGCGCACACAAAAACAGCATGAGTCTCATCGGATGGCTCCGAACGGATGCACAGCCAGGCACGAGCCGTGCATCATCAGGTCGAATGGGTTACGTGGTATTGGTCTTCATCGATCGCCGGACCGCATCGCGGGCGAAACACGCACACTCGCGAACGTCGGTACCGCCCCCGCACTACCAAGCCGGTATCGGCGATCAGTGCGAGCGCAACACCCTGCGATCGTTGAGCGGCTGAGGCGGGCGCGCACTCATAGGATACATGCGCGCGAACAGCCGTAGTTGCTCGCCCGAAATCTTGAGTGGCGAGCGCATCACCACCCAGGTGATGTTCTCGGTGCACGGCGGATTCGACAGCGAACCCATATAGAGATAGTGCGAGGACTTGGCCGGCAGCATTGCCGCCACGTCCAGCACCGCATCGGACTGGAAGGCCGCGCCCTGCTCGAGCGGGAGATTGTTCCAGATGGCCTGCACCGCTTTGCTCGCCTCACCCGACGCAAGCATCGGCACCATGACGATCAGCACCCGCCCCGCAGCGCTACGATGGTGCAACTGCACCGACATGTCAAAACGCTCACCGTCGATGCGCTCGAATACCGGATGATGAAACTGCATGTGCACCAGCGTATAGCGCTGACCACGCACACTTGCAGCCAGGTCGTCGCCCACCTGCACGACCAGCGCCTGACCGGTATCGAGCACCCGGAATCGAGTCGGGCCGTAGTCGAACGCCACGGGTTCAAGCTCGACATCGAGGCCATCCACCAGATCGATCGGTGACTGACGCTCACCGTCTGTGCAAACCGACCACTCCGGGCGCATCCGGCCCCAGTGCTCGGGGCCGGATGCGCCCAAGAATTGCCAGCGGGCATCGCTGGCGCCGTGGTCGCGCTCGAAACCCGCCGTTGCCGCACGCACTCTGGCCTGGGTTGCGGCGCGACTGGCGGCCAGATTCACATTGCTGCGCTCACGGTTTCGGGCGCTGGCGTCAATGGGCGGTGTAGGTGCCACGGGCGATGCAGTGGCGGGCGACGCAGGTCGCGGCACCGCAGTCGCTAACGCGGTCGGCGTTACAGGCGGGGTTGGTGCCCTTGCCGGAGCGAGCACCGCAATGGGTGCCGCTGCCGCAGGCGCTGTGATTGCAGCCGCAGGCGGTGAAACTGCAGGAGCGGGCGGCGGAGCGGGGGGCGGGGGCAAGGTAGGCGCAGCCGCTGCGGCGCCCGAAGCCACCGCAGCCACTCGACCGGCCTCGGCGGCAATATCCTGCAGGTTGCCGCTTCCGGGCGGCTGGCAAACCTCGCGCCACATCCGTTCATCCACCGAGTTGCGTGCGGCCAGTATCGGCCGCTGGTCGATCACGCTCTCATCGCGCAAAACCATGTTGCTGGCATCGAGATAGACCCGCTTGACGGTGTAGAAACTGCGGTTGAAACAGTCGAATCGATTGAGCGCCTTGATCGAAGCATAGCCCTCCTTCTCAGCCTCGGTCGGTGACAGCACGATGCGCCCCCAGGCCACCTTGGTGCTGCCATCCGACTGCAGAATCGTGCGACGATCGATCTGGAGTTCACGGTCGCGATCACGACCGATGGTGTCCCAGGCGTCCTGCGCGAAGCCTGGCTGGGCGCCGGCCCAGACGACGATCGCAACACAAACACCCACTTGCCCGCAAATACTCTTCTTCATGATTGAACTGCACTGGTGAGTGCCTGAACATCGGCTCGCGCATGCCAGAACTTTAGCGAATTGACCAAAAACCAACATCCGGAAGGCAATTTACCCGAATGATTCCGGCGAACCTTCCGATATGCGCTTCCGCAGGTTAGCATGCGCCCTGTCACTGGGGAGTAGCCGCCTCCGCGCCGCGGGGGGAATGCATCAACACACTTTTCCCTCCGGAAATGGTGCATTCAGCGCATGCCTGGCAAGACCAATGACTGCGGGCCTCCCATGTTCGGGCTGGGGGATGCACGCGGTCATCGGTTGAGAGCCAGCCCGGAGAAACCCATGAACATTTCCTTCGAAGCATTTCTGATGTCAACCGGCATCGTTGCGCTGGCCGAAATTGGCGACAAGACCCAACTGCTTGCCTTCATGCTGGCAGCGCGCTTTCGCCGCCCCTGGCCGATCATCCTTGGCATCTTCATTGCAACCGTCGCCAATCACGCGTTTGCCGCGGCCGTCGGCACCTGGATCACCAGCCTGCTCGGGCCCGACATGCTGCGCTGGGTGCTGGGCTTATCCTTTCTGGCAATGGCGGTGTGGACGCTGATACCCGACAAGCTGGACGA
Source organism: Zoogloeaceae bacterium (assembly GCA_016790005.1). Lineage (GTDB taxonomy): Bacteria > Pseudomonadota > Gammaproteobacteria > Burkholderiales > Rhodocyclaceae > UBA2357. The sequence continues at coordinate 5,336 of JAEUNS010000023.1, read as the reverse complement.
GGGCGAAATCAGCACGCCCGCGCTGGGCGTGCTCGGAGCGACCATCGTCGCGTTCTTCCTGGCCGAAATGGGCGACAAGACTCAGGTCGCCACGGTGGCGCTGGCCGCGCAATACGGCGCATTCTTCGCCGTGGTGGCAGGCACGACCCTGGGGATGATGATCGCCAACGTACCGGCCGTCATCGTCGGCGACCGACTCGCCAACCGGATTCCGGTCACGCTAGTGCACGGCATTGCCGCCGCGCTGTTCGCGCTGCTCGGCATCGCGACCCTGATCGGGTTCGGAATGGACGGATGACCGCCGTCAGTGCTCGCAGGCCTACTGCGGCACCACTGGCACCAAGGGCCAGAACAAGGGAATCAGCACACTGGCCGCCAGCCACACCACCACGTTCAGCGGAATCCCAAGGCGGGCGAAATCGGTAAAACGGTAGTTGCCCGCGTTGTAAACCAGGGTGTTGGTCTGGTATCCGATCGGGGTGGCGAAACTCGCGCTGGCCGCAAACATGACCCCGACCACGAACGGGCGCGGATCCACCCCCAGATGTTGGGCGACCCCGATCACGACCGGCGTGAACAGCACCGCCACCGCATTGTTGCTGACGAACTCGGTCGTGATCGACGTGATCAGGATCACCAGCGACAACATCATCCATGGGCTCAGGCCGCCGCTTACCGAAACCAGGCTCGAGGCCATCAGCGCGGCCAGGCCAGACTCACGCATCGCGATGCTGATCGCGAGCATGCCGAAGATCATCACCACGATCGGCCATTCGATCGCCTTATAGGCCTCGTCTGCGCGAATGCAGCCGGTCGCGATCACGACTGCGGCGCCGATGATCGCCAACCCCTCGATCGGCATCACATTGAATGCGGCCAACAGCATCACCCCGACAATGGTCAGCAACGCGACCGGCGCCTTCGCCGCCCGGTTGGTCGGCGCCTTGCCCTCGGTGATCGCGAACAGATCACCGTTGTCGCAAAAGCGCTTGATCTGTGCGGGCGTGCCCTCGACCAGCAATACGTCGCCGAACAGCAGTTGAAAGTCGTCGCCAATGGCCTCGATCGACGCATCCTTGCGATGCACCGCAATCAGGTGAATGCCATAGCGCGCGGCCAGATCGAGGTCACGGATCGGTCGCTGCACATAGCGCGATGTCTGGCCTACGATCGCCTCGACCATCACCACGCCACGTTTGCGCAGGGTCTCCAGATCGTGACTGTCGACGCTCTGCCCCTGCAGGCCGACCAGGTCGGTACTGCGCAACTCCATCATCGCGCTGCTACGGGTATGCACGATCACCCGGTCGCCGACCATCAGTTGGGTGGTGGGAGCAGGCATGGCGAATTCGTCATCGCCGCGAAACAGGTTAAGGACCTTGATCGTGCCGTTGGAAAGGCGCGCTTCCTTCAAGGTTCTACCGGCCAGGCGCGAACCCTCGGGCACGAACAACTCGGTCATGAAGAGTCGGTCGCCGCTACCGGTGAACTGCTGGGTGAGGGTTTCACGGATAGGCAGAAAGCGCGGGGCGAAAAAGAACATGAAGCCACAGCCAATCACCGCCATCAAGATCGCGGGCGCGCTGATCTCGAACATCTGGAAGGGTTCGAGCCCCATGTTGCGCGCCACCCCGTCGACCAGGATATTGGTCGAGGTGCCGACCATCGTAATCAGCCCGCCCAGAATCGTCGCATATGAGAGCGGAATCAACAGCCGCGACGGGGCGATATTGTGGCGGCTGGAAATGGCGATGACGGCCGGAATCATCACCATCACCACCGGCGTATTGTTGATGAACGGCGATACGAATATCCCGATCAGCAGCATCGCCCCGAGCAGGTGGCGCTCACTCGCACCCGCGGCGGTACCCAGCCACTCGCCCAGGCGATCGACGCAGCCGGTCTTGCTCAAGGCGCCGCTGATGATGAACAGACAAGTGACTGTGATTGGTGCGCTGTTGCTGAACACACTCAATACCTGTGGCGGACTCAGGAGCCCGAGCGCCAGCAACAGGGCCACCGCCACCATCACGGCGACATCGGGTTTGAGCCATTCGCGCACGAAGGTCGCGAACAGGCCCAGCAGTACCAGCCCGACCACGAGCGAATGATAAGTTTCCGGAACCAGCATCAGCTTGAAGATGTCGCCATACGTTGTTGAGCCCGAACGATAGCGCCTCACACCCCGGCAGCGAAGGAATTAGATATACATTTGATATTCTTAGAAGGAATATTGATTAGCGCTTTATCTGCCTCGCCGCTCGCGCCCGACCGAACGCACCTGATCGAGCGCTGCGAGCTCTCACGAGCCCCGCCAAACACCCCCGCTTGCCCGCGGCGAACACGTCCGGTAGTCTCGTGCCCTTAGTTGGCACTGCGGCCGCTGGCCTCCAGACGGTATCGTGCGTGCGACAACAGATTGATACCGCGTCCGAGCTGGAGCATGCAATGCGCACTTCGATTCCCAACGTGCTTTCCATCGCCGGGGTCGACCCTTCCGGCGGTGCTGGCGTACTGGCTGACATCAAGACCTTTTCGGCGCTGGGCGCCTACGGCTGCGGCGTCATTGCCGCGCTGACAGCACAAAACACCTGCGGCGTGACCGCCGTACATGTTCCGCCTGCCGACTTTCTGCGCGTCCAGATCGATACCCTGTTCGCGGACGTCGCGCTTGACGCCACCAAGATCGGCATGCTGGGCAGTGCCCAGGTAACCATGACGGTTGCCGAGCGACTCGCACACTGGAACGCCGCAAACGTGGTGCTCGACCCGGTCATGATTGCCAAGAGCGGCGACGCGCTGCTGGCACGCGATGCCATTGCAATGCTGCGCGAATCATTGTTTCCGCAGGCGCTGATGATCACCCCCAATCTACCCGAGGCCGGCGTGCTGCTCGAACAGCGGGCGCCGGAATCGGTCAGGGAGATGTATCGCGCAGCCGAACGCTTGCGAATGCTGCTGCCGCTGTCGAGCGAGCGCTGGGTGCTGCTGAAGGGCGGGCACCTGCCCGGCAACGAGCTGGTCGATCTGCTTTTCGATGGTGACCGGATGGTCGAGATGCCCGCGCCACGCATCGAAACCAAGAACACCCATGGAACAGGTTGCTCGTTTTCATCCGCGATCGCCGCGCTACTGCCGCGCCATGCGGGCGGATTTCGCCCGGTCGAGGCGGCAGTCAGGCAGGCCCGCCAGTGGTTGCATGGCGCGATTGCACATTCCGGCGAACTCACGGTAGGCAGCGGTCACGGCCCCCTTCACCACTTCCATGCGCTGTGGCCGCCTGCCGGCAAATGAGAGCCTGCCGACGACTCATGCCCGACAGCTTTGGGGCGGCATGCGCAGACCGGGTGTTTGCCCGCGCGACGGGTTATTGCCTGCGGGCATTGACGTGTGGAAGCGCTGGCACGCTGGAACACCACGACCGGGCAGAGCGCCCGAGCGATGCCGGCCTGGGGCTGTGCGAAGCGCACGCCGGATGAGAGAATCGAGTCTGTTGAAAGAGGCCGCCCCCATGTCCGAAGACGCCATCGCTCCCATCGCTGCAGTCGTGTATGCGCCGACCGATCATATCGAGCCGCTATTCGTCGCGCTTGCGCAGGTATTGCGCGAACGCAGCGTGCGCCTCGGTGGCGTGCTCCAGCATGACATTCCGAGCGCGATCGACGACCCCTGCGCCATGGAACTCGAAAACCTCAACGACGGATCACGCTTTGCGCTGTCGCAGGAGCTCGGCAGCGGCTCCGAGGCGTGCCGCCTCGACCCCGGCTCGCTCGCCCATGCGGGCATGGCGGTGCGCACAGCGGTCGAGGCTGGCGCAGAGCTGATCATCATCAACAAGTTCGGTGCCCAGGAGGCATCCGGTAGCGGTCTGCGCGCCGAAATGGCCCTGGCCGTCGTGGCCGGTGTGCCGCTCCTGACTGCGGTTGGGGCACGTTTTCTGCCCGAATGGCAAGACTTCACCGGCGGCGCGGCGGTTGAGCTCGCGCCCGAGCTGGATGCGATGATCGCCTGGTGCACCGGCGTGCTTGGCCGGGACTGACACATGCCCAACCGCGCACGAGACGCCACATGAACTGCCGCCCCAACTGCGGCGCATGCTGTATCGCACCCTCGATCAGCAGCGCCCTACCCGGTCTGCCCCAGGGCAAACCAGCGGGGCAGACATGCCCGCAACTCACCCACGATCTGCGCTGCGCGCTGTTCGAGTCGCGGTTGCGGCCCGCTTGCTGCAGCGGCCTGAAGCCCTCGCCCGAAATGTGCGGAGACACCCGCGAGTACGCGCTGGCGTGGTTGACCCGCCTCGAGCGCGCGACCTGCCCGAACACTGGAACCGAACACTGAGCCCGCGACCATGATCATCTACCTGCACGGATTCCGCTCTGCCCCCGCATCGATCAAGGCGCAGGCGCTCAAGGCCCGAATGGAGGCGCGAGGCCTGGGCAGCGCCTTCTGGTGCTCACAACTACCGCCCTCGCCAAGCGCAGCGATCGCGCTGGTCGAGCGCGAGATTGCGCGTGCACTGCAGTCCGACCCCACCCGCAAGCCGGTCGTCGCTGGCAGCTCGCTCGGTGGCTATTACGCCACCTGGCTGGCAGAGAAGCATGACCTCAGTGCCGTGCTGATCAACCCTTCAGTGATCGCGGCGCTATCGCTCGCTCCCTACCTCGGGCCACAGACGAATCTCTATACCGGCGAGCAGTTCGAGCTCACCACCCGGCATCTGGACGAACTGCGCTCGCTCGAGGTACCCGCCATCACCAAGCCTGAGCGCTACTGGCTGCTGGTCGAAACCGGCGACGAGGTGCTCGATTATCGCGATGCGGTGAAAAAATACGCCGGTGCGCGTCAGACCGTGCTCGAAGGCGGAGATCACAGTTTTTCGCGCTGGAACGATTACCTTGACCAAGTCATTGCCTTTGCCGGCCTGAGCCAGCCCCGATGAGCACCACCGGCTTTGATCCGCGACGCTTCAAGGCGCTGGAGCGTGCAGGCTTCAACCGCATTGCCACACGTTATGCAGATGGCGCGCACCTGCGCGCGGAGCTCGCCAGCGCGGTGCTAGACGCGGCGGCACTCACGCCGGGCCTGCGGGTGCTCGACCTCGCCAGCGGCCCGGGGCTGCTCGCACGGCCGGCAGCCGGGCGGGTTGCGCCTGGCGGGTGGGTCATCGCCACCGACATCGCCGAGGCCATGCTGGCTCACGCACGCGAGGCCGACGACAGCGGACTGATCAGCTTCGCCGCGGCCGACGCCGAACATTTGTGCTTGTCCGACGCCTGTGTAGACCGGGTGCTGGCTGGCCTGGCCCTGTTCATGTTTCCCCATCCGGAGCGGGC
>JAEUNS010000463.1 GCA_016790005.1 Zoogloeaceae bacterium | reverse complement strand
GCTCGACCCATTTTCGCTGCCTCGCGATAGCGGTCGAAATCGCCGGCGGTCAGATCACCGAGTTCGGGCTTGATGTAGACGTCTTGAGGCAGCAGACCCTGAAGCGATCGCGCCACGTTCTGCTCGGTGAGCAGATTGATCATCTGGGCCGAGATCGAGAGTATTCCGCCGATGTCTTCGGCTTCAAGCATCGGTGAACCGACATTCACCGCGATAACGACATCGACTTCACACAATGATCGAACAACGTCGATCGGCACGTTGTCGACCAGACCACCATCGACCAGCACCCGATCGCCATACCGCACCGGCGTAAGCACGCCTGGCACCGACATGCTGGCGCGCATGGCCGTGGTGAGACTGCCCTCGCGAAACACAACCTTCTCGCCGGTCAATAGATCGGTCGCGATGATCGCGGTCGGAATACCAAGGCTCTCGATCGTGCGTTCGCCATACTGACTGCCGACGAGGCGATTGAAGAACAGCTTGATCTTCTGCCCATCGACGATACCCGGAATGCCCCGCAAACCCTCTTCGGTCAAACCGACCTCGGAACCCGGCATATAGGCTCGAGCCACCACCTTGTTGCGCGCACCGATCTGCGATGCATCGGGCTTGTCGATGAACATGTCGCGCCAATTGGCCGCGTCAAGTGCGGTCAGCATTTCGTCGGGCGTCAGACCGGCCGCAAAGGCACCAGATACCAGACCCCCCATGCTGGTGCCCGACACACACGCGATCGGCACGTTCTGCTCCTTGAGCACCTCCAGAACCCCGATGTGCGCTGCACCGCGTGCACCACCGCCTCCCAACACCAAGCCAACCCGCGGATGATCGGCGGCAACCGCTACAGGGGCCGCACTCATCAGGCTTAGAAGTGCGACAGCAAGGACTCTCTTCGGAAAGTCCCGGATACAAGTGAAACAGATCGATCGATCCATAGATCGTTGCCTTTCAAGTCAAGACTGTATTTGCACGTAGCGATAGCCGCGGACACTCGCAACCGGATCGGTTCAAAAACGTCTCGAGTCCAGGCGATGCGCCGAACCCCCGAACGGCTCGCACCAAAAGCGAAGCGAGCGCAATTTAGCCCTATTCGGTCACTAGCGGGGAATTATCGCACCAGCACTGTTTCAGGAGGGCGGTTCGACAGCGCCAGGGTCATTCGGGTGCAGCATCTTTGCATCACCGCTGATGAGATCCGTAAGCGATTCATCGAACAGCCGGCAGGTGTTACGACCGCTCGATTTAGCTGCATACATCGCACTGTCGCAACGTTTCAAGAGCACCTCAACCGATTCGGCGTGCATCGGATAAAGGGCGATGCCGATCGAGCCGGAGATTTGGACCGTTGCCACACCAAGATGAAATGGCGCTGCGAGAAGTGCAAGCGCGCGCTGGGCCACGTCCACGGCCTCATCCACGCCCGCAGTCTGCGGCAGCAAAATCGCGAACTCGTCCCCACCAAGGCGCGCGACCGTATCCGAATCACGCATGCAACTGCGCAAGCGGGCCGCCACCTCGACCAGCAGTTCATCACCCGCGGCATGGCCAAGGGTGTCGTTGACCTCCTTGAAGCGGTCGAGGTCCACCAGTATCAGCGCAAAGCTCCGACCATACCTGCGCGCCTGGTGAAGCGCAGCATTGAGCCGATCGTTGAACAGCAGGCGGTTGGGCAGATCGGTCAGCGCATCATGGTAGGCCTTGTGACGCAGCAACTCCTCGGCCTCCTTGTAGCGGGTGATATCATGAAAAACAGCGAGATACGTGCCCGCCCCAGCACACTCTCCCTCGATCACCGAGATCGACAACCATTCAATCCGAACCTCGCCGGACTTGTGTCGATTCCAGATCTCGCCCTCCCAGTGCCCTCGCGAACCCAGCGCAGTCCACATCTCGGCATAGAACACATTCGAATGGCGGCCAGAGCTCAACAGGCGCGGATTGCGCCCCAACACCTCTCTTTCGGTGTAGCCGGTAATGGCAATGAAGGCGGGATTCACCCGCAGAATGCGATTTTCGGCATCCGTGACCATGATCGCCTCGGCGGCGCTGCTGAACACTGTGGCTGCCAAGCGCAACTCATGTTCGCTCAATCGCCGCTGTTGAAGCTCACCGGAGAGCACGTCATTGAGCTTCTTGAGCGCCTCGGTGCGACTCGCTATCACAGCCTCCTGGTCGCGAGCGATCTGTTCCAACACCAGTCGCTGCCGGCGCGCCCGTGCAACCAGTCCGTGCAGCAACGCAACCGCAAGCACGAAACAGATCGACAGCACCAGCGCCGCGTCGCGATGCCGGGATGCCGCCAGCTTGAGCAGATCCTCGGCTGGCATGGTGACTGAGATGCCACCACGGATGTCGCCAATCCGATAACCCTGTTTCTCGTGGCACTGCATGCAGGCGGGCTTGACCTTCAACGGTGCCATATAGCGATGCGCTGGGCGAACTTCACCATTGAACATGAAATGCTTGACGAATTCGATGCGCTCACGCTCGCCTTCGCCCTCGAAACGACGCAGGCTCTCCGCCTCCCAGGCATCGGCAAGATTGTCAGGGCGCATCGGCCGGGTACTCGTGATCCGGAAGCGCACACCGGTGCTCCGCTCGGCGAGTTCGGCAATCTGGCGCGTCATGAACGCCGGATTCACCATCGTGAGGGCATGCCCATCCACCGTCGTCAGGTCACGGAAAGGATGTTCAAGATAGGAATTCGGTTGGGTCGTGGCGCTTGTGAGAACGTATATACCGCCGTGGCGCGCGTTCCATTCCCGGGTGAGTTCGATCACGCTGAACAGAACTCGCCCACGTTCGCGCGCAAATTCGGTCACGTTTTGTTCGGTCCGGTCCCATGAATAACCACCGAGAGCCAGAAACACCGTCGCAACCAGTACATAAATGAACACGAGCAGGCCGACATGATGATCGAGCCGGCCAACCCCACCGTTATCTCTCAAAAGGCCCGATGCACTGACCATTCGCTTGTGGCGCCCCACCCTGACAAACCTCGGGAAGCAGCCCATTCACCGACTCCGCGGCAAAATGTCTGCACTAGAACGCGCCCGTCAGAGTGCCTATTGCCCTGGGTGCTCCTGGAACGCCTGCTGTCCTTCGAGTTTAAGGTCTGACACAGCCACTGAGAACCGACTCATTACCCAAATTGTGCAATCTGGCCATCCTGATCCCAGGCCTTATCTGGCCTATCGAGCCCGGCGCACGCGCGCGCCCAGCGCTCCGAGCTTCTCCTCGAGCCGCTCGTAGCCACGATCGAGATGATAGATCCGCTCGATCACGGTCTCGCCTTCGGCGACCAGGCCGCCGATCACCAGACTGGCCGAAGCACGCAGATCGGTCGCCATCACCGCGGCCCCCTGCAACCGCTCCACCCCCTGCACGACCGCGCTATTTCCGTCGATGCGAATATCGGCGCCGAGGCGGGCCAATTCGACCGCATGCATGAAGCGATTCTCGAAGATGGTCTCGCGAATGACCGCGACACCATTCGCGACCGAGTTCAGCGCCATGAACTGCGCCTGCATGTCGGTCGGAAAGGCGGGGTATGGAGAGGTTCGAATATTCACTGCGGCGAGTCGCTGCGGAGCCTTGAGGCGAATCGCATCGCGTTCCGAGCTCACATCGCAACCTGCGTCGATCAGCTTGTCGATCACCGCATCCAGATAGCAGGACGAAGTACCGGTCAGACGCACCTCGCCACCGGTCGCAGCCACCGCACACAGATAGGTTCCGGTCTCGATCCGGTCGGGCATGATGCGATGGGTCGCCCCATGCATGCGCTCGACCCCACGAATGCGAATCACGTCGGAGCCGGCGCCTGAAATGTTGGCCCCCATCGCGACGAGGCAAGTGGCGAGATCGACGACCTCGGGCTCACGCGCCGCATTCTCGATGACGGTCTCGCCTTCGGCCAGACAGGCCGCCATCATCAGGTTCTCGGTGCCGGTCACGGTCACCATGTCGGTAAAGATGCGTGCGCCCTTGAGCCGCGGCGACAGCGCATGCACATAGCCATGCTCGACGCTGACCTCGGCCCCCATCGCCTGCAGCCCCTTGATGTGCTGGTCGACCGGACGCGCGCCGATCGCGCAACCGCCAGGCAGTGAAACCCGTGCCTCGCCGCAACGCGCCAGAAGCGGCCCGAGCACCAGAATCGAAGCCCGCATGGTCTTGACCATTTCATAGGGTGCGACCGGGTTATCCACCGCCGAGGCGTCTATCGTCACCACATCGGCCTCGCGCGTGATTTTCACACCCATCTGCCCGATCAGCCTGAGCAGCGTGTCGATGTCGTTGAGCGCCGGCACATTGGTGAAGGTCACCGGCTCACGACTCAGCAACGCTGCGCACAAAATCGGCAATGCCGCGTTCTTGGCGCCCGACATCGCGATCTCGCCCGCGAGGCGCACGCCGCCCTCGATCAGTAGCTTATCCATCTGAAAGCCTCAAAGACCGAGTTCTTGACGCGCGCCCGACCATTGGGCGGGCGTGTAAGTGGTCAGCTGCAACGCATGAATCTCGTTGCCCATCAGCGCGCCCAGGGTCGCATAGACCAGCTGATGCTGGCGTACCCGCGGCTTGCCCTCGAATGCGGCGCTCACGACGATACCGGTGAAATGCACACCATCGTCCCCCTGAATTTCCACAAAATCGCAGGCCAGACCCTGCCCGACCAAACGCTTGATTTCCGAAGCCTGAAACATGTCTTTTCCTCAACCGCGCAGCTTGTAACCGCGGGCGAGCATCGCCAGGGTCAGCACTGCGAGCAACACAAAACATACACTCACGACGCCGAGACTGAGCCACGGCGACACATCCGACTGACCGAAGAATCCGTAGCGGAAACCATCGATCATGAAAAAGAAGGGATTCACATGCGAAACGTCCTGCCACAGCGGCGGCAAGGAGTGAATCGAGTAAAAAACACCCGAGAGCATCGTCAGCGGCATGATCAGGAAATTCTGAAAGGCCGACAACTGGTCGAACTTCTCGGCCCAGATGCCGGCGATCACGCCCATCGAACCCAGTATCGCACCACCCAGCACCGCGAACGCCAAAACCCACCACGGGTAGACCATCGGAAGCTCGATGAATGGCAGCGACACCAGCAACACCCCCAGCCCGACAAACAGCCCACGCACGACCGACGCGAGCACGTAAGCGGCATAGAACTCGCGGTAGGAGATCGGCGGCAACAGCACGAAGATGATGTTGCCGGTGATCTTGCTCTGGATGAGCGAAGACGAACTGTTGGCGAAGGCGTTCTGCAGCAGCGACATCATCACCAGCCCCGGCACCAGGAAAGTGGTGTAGGCAATGTCCCCGTAAACCGTGACATGGCGATCGAGCACATGCGAGAAGATCAGCAGAAACAGCAATGCATTCAATACCGGCGCCCCAACAGTCTGGAACGATACCTTCCAGAACCGCAAGACTTCCTTGTAGAGCAGCGTGCGAAAGCCGACCCAGCCCGACGCCCTTGGCGTGGCGCGCTCCTCAAGCATGGTGCATCACCTCGATGAACACCTGCTCCAGATCGGGCTCGCCCAGGGTCATCTCTTCGATACCGGCGCCGGCCTCGCGCAAACGCTTCAGCAGCACCTCGACATCGGCATAGGTTTCGAATCCGAAGGCCAGCCAGCCCCCCTCCTCGGCAACGCCGCCCAGCGCGAGGCCGACCTCGGGAAGCCCAAGGCGCACACGCAGGCTGTGGGTCGCAAATCGCCTCAGCAATGCCTCGGTACTGTCGAGCGCAACGACCTGGCCGTTCTTCAGCATTGCGATTCGACCACACAATGCCTGGGCTTCTTCAAGATAGTGGGTCGTCAGAACGATCGTATGTCCATCGCGGTTGAGCTTGCGGATGAACTGCCACAGCCCGTGCCGCAGCTCCACATCGACCCCCGCGGTCGGCTCGTCGAGCACGATCACCGGCGGTCGATGCACCAGCGCCTGCGCCACCAGCACCCGGCGCTTCATGCCGCCCGAGAGCGCCCGCATGTTCGCGTCGGCCTTCGGCAACAGGTCGAGATGGCCAAGAATCTCGTCGATCCAGTCGTCGTTGCGCGCGAAGCCGAAATACCCCGACTGGATGCGCAGCAACTCGCGCACACTGAAGAAGGGATCGAACACCAGTTCCTGGGGTACGACCCCCAGTTGGCGGCGCGCATTGCGATAATCACTACCGACGTCGTGCCCCATGATCGCGATCGAGCCGGATGTCGGGCGCACCAGCCCCGCCATGGCCGATATCAGGGTGGTCTTGCCCGCGCCATTGGGGCCGAGCAATCCGAAAAACTCGCCCGGCATCACGTCGAGACTGACCTCGTGCAATGCCTTCAACGCGCCATAGTGCTTCGATACCGACTGAATCCGGATCGCTGCGGGGATGCTCATGGTCGGTTCAACCTGCGCGGAATGCGCGTCGAAAGTGGATCTGTGCAGGCGCGAGGCTTGCTCGGAGACGGTTCGGCAAGATTACTCCTGACCCTCGCCGGTGGGCAGTAGCTCGCTCACGCCATAGAGCTCGGCCAGGCTCGCCAGCCCGTCCGGCATGCCGGTCACGGCAAGGCGGTGGTTTGCGGAGCGGGCGGTCCGAATCCAGTCGAGCAGCAAGGCCAACGCGGCCGAGTCGACGTCGGTCAGCGCCGACAGATCAACCCGCAGATCGCCCGCAAGCGCGCGCGCGCGGCCCTCGGTCAGGATCGGCAGCGCCGAAGCCATGGTCAGCGGCCCTGCGGGACGGAACACCTCAACCACCGGTAGGCTCATCAGGATTGACTCGCCTCGTCGGGAACGATCGTGCCGGCCTCCAGTGAGCGAATCAGCCCATCGATGCCGCCGGTGCGGATCTGCTCGGAGAACTCGCCCCGATAATTGGTCACGAGGCTCACCCCGGCCACGAAGATGTCGAATATCTTCCATGAGTCAGCGCTGCGCTCGAGCACATAGTCGACCGCGATCGGCTGCGCACCCGACTGGCGGATCTCCGACTGAACACGCACAGTGGTGTCGCCGGCGCTCATTCTGAACGGTTTGAAATGCACCGTCTGATCCTTGTACTGGGTCAGCGCGTTCGAGTAGATTCGTACCAGCAGACCATAGAAACCATCGACCAGGCGCTGCTGCTGTTCCGAACTCGCGCCGCGCCAGCCCTCGCGACCAACCGCCAGCGAGGTCATGCGCCGGAAGTTGAAATGCGGGGTCACGACCTCTTCGACCCGCGCGACCACACTGCGGGGGTCGCCATTGCGCAGGTTCGGATCCGATCGCACGATGTCGAGCACCTCGTCCGAGATCCGCTTGACCAATTCATCAGGCGCAACCGCCTGTGCGTTTGCCGACAGTGAAAGGAACAGCGCCGAAACGCCGATGCATAGATAGTTCAATAAACTTTTCATCTGAATCACCTGTAATAAGCGGAACACCGACCTCGTGGGCTGGAACACCGCTCAGTTCGCTTGCGAGGCAGCACCATCCACCGCCCCCTTGTTGATCAACGGCATTTCCGGCTCCGCCGGCTCGCTGTCGTCGTCGTAGTCCTCATACTCCAGCGTCAACTGTCCGTCGCTCACTTTGAAGCGTCGCTGCTGCAGATAGAAATCGCGTGTATAGGTGTAGCGATCGAGCGAGCCATGGGCCAGGGTCTTCTCTACGCCCAGAAAATTGGCACGGTTGTGCGTGATCCGGAATGCCGTCATGCTGTTGCGGGTGCGCACATGATCGACCCCCCAAACCTGGTCGAACTGCAGATCGACCGGAATCGCCCATGCGTCGCGCGTGGTGCGTGGGCCAAAGAACGGCAACACGACAAACGGCCCCTCTCCCACTCCCCACACGGCAAGCGTCTGGCCGAAGTCTTCATCATGCTTGGGCAGGCCGGCCTCGCTCGCGATGTCGAGCAAACCTGCGATGCCCCAGGTGCTGTTCAACGCGAAGCGCATCCAGTCGGAAACACCATCGGCGAACTTGCCCTGCAGCATGTTGTTCGCGCCAATCCAGAGGTCGCCCAGATTGCCGAAAAAATTACCGACGCCGATCTTCACCGGCCGGGGCGCAACCGTGTCG
>JAEUNS010000446.1 GCA_016790005.1 Zoogloeaceae bacterium | reverse complement strand
GAAAGACGGCGTCGACCGCCTTTACAAGGGCGAGGACTGGAAGGGTGTGGCCAGTTTTCCGTGCCTGAGCGCGTGCGTACGATCGGCGATCGTACCAGTACCGAGCGCGCTTACTACCGCAGTCACTGGGAGGTAGAGAATAGGCTGCACTGGTGTCTCGACGTTCAGTTCAATGAGGATCAGTCACGGGTGCGAAGCGGCCACGCTGCGAACAACCTTGCCATCGTCCACCGTATCGTGATGAATCTGCTGCGGCTCGATACCACGTGTAAAGCAAGCATCAAGTCCAAAAGAATATTGGCTGCGACGGTTGATCATTATCGTGCTGAGGCACCCGGATTTATGACATGAAGGTGAGAGTTCCCTGCTGGTGTGAGTGCATTGAAACAATGTCGAGATCGAGTAGCAAGGGCATAATCCGAGATGGCTTCAAGTTCTGCCGGATTTTGAGAAGCGCTTTTGAGAAACTGGCATTGCCGAGGAAACCTATCGCTGGTCGTACCCAACAGCCTCACACCAACGCATCGGAGAATCCGTAATGAATGAGCTCGACATCGAGAACAAACCTCCATTTCGCCCGAACACAGACCATCTCCGACGCAGCACATTGGCGCGCGCTGCAAGCGAGCGGGGGGACCTAGCGGAGGCCTTCGAGATTCTGCGCGATCTGGTTGAAGAGGGAACGCAGTTGTGGCAACCATACCATAACCTTGCCGCAATCGCGCTGACTCAGAATGATCTGGAAACAGCCTGCAATCTGCTCAGGGCTGCGGCGGATCAGCCTGATGCACCGACGCACGTCATTCGGCAATTCGCCACCCTAACCGCGTCTTCCGGTGATACGCGGACGGCACTCGCTACGCTCAGCCCCCTCATACGCGCAAACGCCGCCGATGCAGACTTGCTCGCACAAGTTCGGGAAATCGTAAGCGCGGCGCCAAACATCTCCCCGGTCGTATGGGCCCGCCTCGTCTCCGACCTTCGCGCACCAACACCTGAGCAAATGGCGCAACTCGCCAGTCTCGAGGCAAAGGACAAAGAGATTCTGGCATTGACCTCGGACAATCGGCGCCTTGCAGAGATCATCGACACGCTTCGATCAGAGCTTCGCCTGCCACGCATGGAGCGCTGGAACTCGAGAACATCCGACGTCTGGACGGCGATTCATGAACTCGACGATCACGCCTGGCTCGACGCATTGCTGAACAGCGTCGATGTCCCCAGCTATCGCGGTTTCCCGATGGCCGGCTTTCCACCTGAGGCATTGCAAATCGGGATGGTTGGCTCCAGCAACCAGAGTGCCTTGAGGGAGGGATTCAACTTCTATCGCGCCGTCCGGGATGTTTGCAGCAAGCATGGTCAGAGCTGGAACGGTGAGGGAAAGCTCCTCGACTTCGGGACTGGTTGGGGCCGTTACGCTCGAATCTTCATGAAGGACTTCCGTCCGGAGAACGTCATCGGGGTAGACGTTGACGAGAGCTACATCAGGATCTGCCGGGAGACCTTCCCATATGGTCGCTTCGAGGCCGTACCAGCTCTGCCCCCAAGCACATTGGATGAGGACACGTTCGATCAGATCATCGCCTATTCCGTTTTCTCCCACCTCGCCGAACACGCCGCAACGGCTTGGATCAGGGAGTTCGCGCGTATTCTCCGCCCCGGTGGCATCGTGGCCGTCACGACTCAGGGACGCAGCCTTCTGCAGGTGTGCGAGAGGATTCGCGAACAGGCAACGTATGAACACCCTTGGCACAGACATCTGGCACGCTCCTTCACCAACCGAGTCGCCTGTGAAGCAGCCTATGACGCCGGCGAATACCTGTATTCGGCGACTGGCGGAGGAGACGTGCGCTCGGCTGACTTTTACGGGGAGGCATTGATTCCACGCGGTTTCGTGGAGCGACACTGGTGCGACGCCTTCGAGTTGGTCGACTTCATCGATGACCGCGGATTCCTTCCCCAGGCGCTGATTGTGCTGCGGAAACGCGGCTGACCCGAACTCGTGTAGCCCGGCATTGCGCCGGAGAAGTATTGCAGACGCAGATGGAATCCCGATAATGAATGCCAGTCAGATCAATGGTAACGGCCCACCCACCGCGAGGCGACAGGCTCTCGTCTGCATCACGGATGAATGTGGATCGGACTTGGAAAGTCTCGATTCACTCGCCTTACAGACCGAGCGCGAGTTCAGCATAGCACTGATCAGGATTGCATCGACCGACACCGCTGGTCACAGCATTGACGTCGGCAACATTCTTGCCACGCTAGCACGCAGGATGGACTTGGTGCCTGCGGCGGATGACGCGGTGATCATCGTCATGGGCGCCCGCCACGATTTGGCGAATCCTTCCGAAACCTACCGACAACGACAGTTCGCATTGCGCATGCTCGATGCGCATGGACTCAGGGCTGCTCAGGCGGCGTTCTCAAGCCTGCCGGATTTCGGACTGGCGACGCTCGCCGGAACACCACAAATCGCGCTCGCTACCCGCACCGACACCGCCCTGCAGGAACGGCTTGCGCACCAGCTGAGCATACCCGTCGAGCAAGTCCGGCGCGGCCAGTACTTTCCAGCACCGATGTTCTACCTGCGCGCGGCCTGTCTGCGCGGGCTCATTGCGCACCTGAAGCTTGATGCGCAGACGGATGACCCTGCCCTCCTCAGCGCGCTGTCGCTCGGATTTCAGCCCACCTGCCTTGCCATCGGCTATGACGTGCGTGATTTGCTTCCCGGCGTCAGGGCTGCATCGGCCGAGTTACTCCGAAACCACGTCGCGCAGCGTTGCAGAACGGCAGGAACGACCTTGCGCTCCGAGGAGTTCAAGCCACCAGCAGAACGCACAGTGCCGCTGGAAAACGCCCCAGTCAAGTACATCGCATACTACCTGCCACAGTTTCACGCCATACCCGAGAACGACCGCTGGTGGGGGACCGGCTTCACCGAATGGACCAACGTCAGCCGTGCCGCTCCCCGCTTCGTCGGGCATTACCAACCACGGCTACCGGCCGATCTGGGGTTCTACGATCTTTCCCGCGACGAGGTCATGACCGCGCAGATCGAGCTTGCGCGGCGACACGGCATCCACGGCTTCTGCTTCTACTTCTACTGGTTCAACGGCAAGACGCTCCTCGAAACGCCTCTCAAACAGTTCCTGGCAGACCCGGCGAAGGATTTCCCGTTCTGCCTGTGCTGGGCCAACGAGAACTGGACCCGTCGCTGGGACGGCCAGGAACAGGAGATCCTCATCGAACAGAGCCATTCGGCCCGCGATGACATCCGCTTCATCGAACACATCAGCCAGTACTTGCGCGACCCTCGCTACATCCGCACTGATGGCAAACCGTTGCTGCTGGTGTATCGGGCTTCGCTGCTCGGCGACGCACGCGCCACGGCAAGACGCTGGCGGGACTGGTGTTGTCGGAATGGCATCGGCGAGATTCATCTTGCGGCGGTCCTCTCCTTCGACATCGACGATCCGCGTCCTTTCGGGTTCGACAGCGCAGTCGAGTTTCCGCCACACCAGCTCAGCAACCTTCCGCCGATCAACAACAAGGTCGAGATGCTCGACCGCTCCTTCAGCGGCGAGATCCTCGACTATCGCGAGACCGTACTGCTGGAGGCGCTGGGAAAGTACCCGCCTCAGGGCAAGAGCCCCTTCCCGCGATTTCACGGTGTCATGACCGGCTGGGACAATGACGCACGCCGGAATGGCACCGGCCGGACGTTTCACCATGCAACCCCGTCCGCATACGCAAACTGGCTCCGGCTGGCGAGTACCGCGACATTGCGCGACAAGCCGCCACAACAACGCTACGTGTTCATCAATGCCTGGAACGAATGGGCGGAGGGCGCCCACCTCGAACCGTGCCGGCATTTTGGCCATGCCTACCTGCGGGCGACATCCGACACGCTTGGCCTGCTCACAACCCACCATGGGATACTGCGTGACGGCACACCCGGGGCACTCGGCTCCTCCAGCGCGCTGTTGCATCACCTCCCCGCGCATCTGTTCCCGCGACGAGAGGCCCCCGAAATCGCGCTGTACCGCCAGCGCTTCGCGAGCCTCGGCCAGGCGTCGCGTATCCGGGTCGTGCTGACCTACGCCACGCTGAGCATCGACGTGTTCGACACGCTCCAGTCCCTCGCCGAGCAGAGTTACACAAATTGCGCACTCAGTGTCGTCTCACCCGATCACTTTGCTGCCGAATGGGCCTCGCCGCTCGCGGCGGAGCATATGCCAACCGATGACGTACAAAGCGGCATCAATACCATAGCCAACCGCGAGACCGATGACTGGCTGCTATTCGTCTCGACTGGCGACCGCATCCTGCCGCATGGCTTGCTGGCCATTGCTTCGGCCGCGGCCGCACAACCGGACGCGATGATCCTCTACGCGGATGAGTGCAATGGCGATGGCGAGCTGCATCCAGTTCGCGTGACGCTCAGAGCGGGCTTCGACCCGGTACGCCATTCACTGCAGGACTACCTGGGTGGCGTACTCGCAGTCCGCCGCAATGCATTCGTCGCGATCGGCGGACTGCAACCCCTGCACGACAGCAGTCCGCTGCACGATCTGGTCCTGAGGATGTGCGCCAAGCACGGCGAGCATGCGATACGGCACGTCCCCGAAATCCTGGCATGGCGCCGTGCGCCAGACCTGCCCACGCCCCATCCTCGGCCCTGGCCCCAGACTGACGCAGCGCACGAACGCCAGCCGCTGGTCTCGATCATCGTTCCCACCCACGAGCAACCGCTGGCCTTCCAGCGCTGTGTCGAAGCGCTTTTTGCGCACGCGGGAGCAACGCCGTTCGAACTGATCATCATCGATCACATGAACCAAACCCCGCCGGCGCGCACCTTCCTGGACGGCCTCGCCGGACTTGCGCCGGAGCGCATCCGCGTGCTGGCCTGGAACGCAACTTTCAATATTGCCGCGATGAACAATATGGCCGCCACGCAGGCGCGCGGCACCCATTTCCTGTTCCTGAACGACGATATCGTTGCGACCCATACCGGCTGGCTGGAGGCCCTGCTGTCCGCATTCGCCCTGCGCGACGATGTCGGCATCGCGGGGTGCAGACTCGATTTTCCCAGCGGCAAGCTCCAGCACGCCGGCGTGGTGCTCGGTCTGTCGGGTGCAGCGGATTTCATCTGGTCTGGTCGGGAGCCAGAGGTCGTCGATCAAGTTCCGGAACTCGCAGTACCGCGCACCGTTTCTGCGGTAACGGGTTCGTGCATGATGGTCGAGCGTTCGCTGTTCGAGCGGCTGGCCGGGTTTGATGAACACCTATCGCTGGCGTACGCGGATTTCGACCTCTGCCTGCGAGCGCGCGAGAACGGCAGCCGGACGGTGTTCACGCCTGAGGCGCGGCTGACTCACGATGCCGGAAGCACACTGAAAACGGTGTTTCAGGGCGCGCGCGCTCAGGACGCCCAGCGGGCCTTCGAAGCGCAGCAACTGCGCTTCATCACGCGTTGGCGCAACCAGATCGCTCATGATCCCTTCTACCACCCAGCCCACTCGCTCGCCTCCCGGCAGGGAGACATCGAGCCGGTCGCCGCCTTCGCACCCGACCCAATCGACTGGCACCCGCTGCCGAACATTCTCGCGCTGCCCGCTGATCACCATGGCTCCGGGCAGTACCGCGTCATTCAGCCGAGCACTTCGGCACATGCTGCAGCTTTGATCCGGGGGCGCTGCGCTGACGGCTACCCGCTACCGATCATGCTGGAGCGCCTGGGTATCGACACTCTGTTCACCCAGCGCCAGGTGGACGACGCGCAGCTTCTTGCCTTGACCCGGCTGCGCGCAACGATGCCGTCGCTGCGTATCGTCGTCGACTTCGACGACGCGCTGATGCATGTTCCAGCGCAGAGCATTC
This sequence comes from Zoogloeaceae bacterium, assembly GCA_016790005.1. GTDB lineage: Bacteria > Pseudomonadota > Gammaproteobacteria > Burkholderiales > Rhodocyclaceae > UBA2357. The sequence goes on along the minus strand of JAEUNS010000446.1, from coordinate 1,159 downwards.
ACAATCAGACCGTGTGGCCCGACATTGAACGACGGCTTGTCGAAGTCTCACGGCTCGCGGATACGCTCACTGTCTCCACTGAACCACTTGCAATGGAAATGCGAAGGATCCACCCCGACGTGCGCATCGTGCAGAACGCAATCGATCCAAAAGTCTGGACTCATTCCCGCCCCTCCAGCCGGATCGACCCCAAGCGTCTGCGCGTCGGCTGGGCAGGCGGCGTTGGACATGCCGCCGATCTCGCAATTCTGCGTGAAGTAGTCAAGGCCCTGGCCGATGAAGTCGACTGGGTATTCTTCGGCATGTGTCTCGAGGATATGCGACCGCACCTGACCGAATTCCATCGCGGCATTCCATTTGAGCACTATCCTGCCAAGCTTGCTGAACTTGACCTTGACCTAGCCCTGGCGCCGCTTGCGATCAATCGTTTCAACGAATGCAAGAGCAATCTGCGCTTGCTCGAATATGGCGCCCTCGGCATCCCGGTAATCGCGACCAGCGTCACGCCCTACAAGTGCGGCCTCCCGGTGACCTTGGTCGACAACCGGCCGCAGAGTTGGATCCGCGCGATCCGTGATCGAATCCGTGAACCCGAGGCGCTGACAATCGAGGGAGAAAAACTCCGGTCTGCCATACTTTCGCACTGGACAATTGAAAGAATGCTCCCCTTATGGATCAATGCCTGGACCTGCAAACAGGTTCACTTTTAGGCGCTCGGCCATCCACCCGGCAAACGCACGGCAAAGCTTGCCGACAAGCCAACCAATATTGCCGGAATCAATTGATTTTTTGGCATTTTTAGCACTGGCACGCATCTCGCTAAAGAGGATTCAGAAGGCTCGGAGGACGGAACGATGTTCCAAACATCCAGCCGTTCCGAGCGAACTCCGAACCCGAATCAAGGAGATGCAAAATGGCACAAATCATCAACACCAACGTTGCCTCTCTCAATGCGCAACGTAATCTGAACGTTTCCCAGGGCGCGCTGACAACTTCTTTGCAGCGCCTGTCGTCAGGCCTGCGCATCAACAGTGCAAAGGACGATGCAGCCGGGCTTGCCATCTCCGAGCGCTTTACCGCCCAGATTCGCGGCCTTGATCAGGCACGCCGCAATGCCAATGATGGGATCTCGCTCTCGCAGACCGCTGAGGCCGCGCTG
>JAEUNS010000404.1 GCA_016790005.1 Zoogloeaceae bacterium | reverse complement strand
CCATGAGGGCGGCTCGAAGTGGATCGGCAGCGGCGGCAGCTCACCGTTCGGCAACGGCGGCTATCACCCTGAAGGCATTCGCATCGGTGGGGAATCCGCCGGCAATCGGACCGCGATAAAGGTCTGGGAAAAGCGCGAGTTTCGCAATCTCGACGACAGCCTCGAGCTCGGCACCCGCAACATCAAGGTCGCACTGCGCAGGTTACGCCGGTTTGCGCGTTCGGGTGCGGCCGACGAGCTCGACCTCGACGGCACCATCGCAGCCACCGCCCGCAACGCGGGCTGGCTCGACCTGTTGATGCGCCCCGAGCGCCACAATGCGGTCAAGGTCTTGCTGTTCCTGGACATCGGCGGATCGATGGATGATCACATCCGCCTGTGTGAAGAGCTGTTCTCGGCTGCGCGCAGCGAATTCAAGCACCTCGAACACTACTATTTTCACAACTGTGTATACGAGACCGTGTGGCGCGACAGCCATCGCCGCCACAGCGAGCGGATTCCGGTACCCGACCTGCTGCACAAGTATGGCCAGGACTACAAGCTGATCATCGTCGGTGATGCAACCATGAGTCCGTACGAGATCCTGCATCCGCACGGCTCGATCGAGCACATGAACAAGGAAGCCGGTGCCACCTGGCTGCGGCGCCTGCTCGACGCCTGGCCGTCGTCAGTGTGGCTCAATCCCGAGCCCGAGCGGCTCTGGCCCTACCGCAAGTCGATCGAGCTGGTCCGCCAGATAATGGGGGACCGGATGTATCCAACCACTCTCACCGGCATCGACGACGCCATCCGCAGCCTTTCACGCAAGCACTAACCATGAAAGTAGCTCTGGCGGCTTTCATGATTCCGGGCGTTCAGCCGCCATGACATTTGGCTGAGTGTTGTGCTCGCGCCGTGGCTATTCGGTGAACGGGATCGGTTGCATGCCGAAGCCTTCGTCCATGTCGCGAATCTGGCCCAGCAAGGTATCGAGCGCCACCTGCAGGCGCAACAAGTCGTCTCCCTCGAGCATGCGCAGGGCCTCGGGCAGTACGCCGCGTGCCGGCGAGGGCGCGCGCGACAACAAGTCGCTGCCCTTGTCGGTGAGGTAGAGCCGCACCACGCGCTGGTCGGCTGCGGTGCGTTCCTTGCGGATCAACTCGCCCGACTCAAGCTTGTCGATCATGTTCGACGCCGTCGACTGGTGCAGTGCCATCATGTTGGCCAGCTCGCCAACCCGCAGGCCCGGACGCTCGAAGAGTTCCTGCATCGCCCACAGTTGCGCGCCCGTGACACCACTTTGGCGTTCGATCCATTGTGAATGTCGCTGGGCCGTCCGGATCACCACCCGGAAGCGTTGCAAAACCGACAGTGGGGTGGCCTCGGCAGGCGGCTTGGGTGCGCTCTCGGACGAGGCAGCGGGTCTGCGTGGCATAAATGAAACTCCCTTCGAGAATAGTGTTGCGGCGATTACAAATGCGAATTGCAGTAGCGTATCGTATCGAAATTCAAACCGGCATGCGCTGGCAATCCGCTCCCGACCCCTGCAAGCTCGCCGACCAGTCTCTTTTGCGCACATTCGATCCGCCCCGGCATGCCCGACACCAAGCACTCGACGCTCCAGCAAGCGCTAAATCAGTTCAAGCGCGGCGGCAAGCGCTACGCCCTCACCTGGCTTTCACTGCGTCGCTGGCGGCGGCGCTTCATGCTGGTGACCGCGGCCTTGCTGGCTGGCTTGCTCGCCATCCTGTTTGCACTGGGGGCCGACCACGCGATCGAGGCACATCATCGGCTGATGCAGAAGTCACCGTGGCTGACGCTGCTGATAGCGCCAGCGGGCTTCGCGCTGTTGGTCTGGATCGCGCGGCGATTCGTCCCCGCAACCCAGGGCAGCGGCATTCCGCAAGCGCTCGCCGCCTCGATGAGCGACGACCGGCGGGTGCGGCGCAAATTGCTATCGTTCAAGATCGCGATCTCGAAGATCTTTCTGACCCTCGGTGCGCTTCTTTGTGGCGCTTCAATCGGCCGCGAAGGCCCCTCGGCCCAGGTCGGTGCCTCGATCATGCACATGCTCGCCAGCAGGCGCCGCAATCGCAGTGTATCGAGCCAGGACCTGATCATAGCGGGCAGTGGCGCCGGGGTGGCAGCTGCCTTCAACACCCCGCTCGGCGGCATCATGTTCGCAATCGAAGAAATGTGCCGTCACCGTGCATTCAACGCCAACAGCGCTACCCTCACCACGGTGATCTTCGCCGGGCTGATGTCGCTCGCCGTTCTGGGCAGCTATACCTACTTCGGTCGCGCGGCGGCGTCGCTCGACTGGAGCAACAGCCTGTGGCCAACGTTGCTGTGCGGCGTTGCGGGCGGCTTGCTGGGCGGACTCTTCAGCCGTTTGCTGATCGCCTCGTCACGCGGATTGCCGGGGTTTGTCGGTCGCTTTTCGGACAATCGCCCAATCCTTTTCGCCGCGCTATGTGGCCTGGGCACCGCACTCGTGGGCCTCGCCACCGGCGGGCTGACCTACGGCACCGGCTATGCCGAAACCAAGAGCGCTCTCGAGGGCTCGGCGGCGCTGCCAATCTACTTCGTGTTCGCAAAGTTGCTGGTGATCTGGCTTGCGTTCATGAGCCGCATCCCGGGCGGCGTGTTTGCACCGGCGCTGGCGGTGGGCGCCGGGCTCGGCGCAAACATCGCAATCTTTTTGCCGCCAGAACAGGCGGCCGCAATCCTTACCCTGGGAATGGTCGCTTTTTTGGCCGGCATGATGCAGGCCCCGATCACCAGCTTCGTGATCGTCATGGAGATGACCGCCAATCACCAGATGTTGATACCGTTGATGGCCGCCGCGGTGATCGCCCATGGCATTTCGCGCTCCGTCTGCCCGGTCTCGCTATACCATGCGCTGGCGCAAGCCACGCTGCGGCGCGTGACTGCCGAAGTGCATGCCAGCGCAGCCAGGCGCGATATCGGCAAACCCGCAGCACTTACCAGCGGCGCGGGGCCAAACGCTGCCGCTGCATCCTTGCCAGCCGAGACCAAAGCGCCCAGACAGTCCAGGCTAGACTCTGAATCCCGCACGACCGGCCTTGCCCCTTCAACACCACTTTCAATTGAACAGGAGCCCCAATCGACACGAATCCCCTCCGACAATTCGCACGACGAACAGTCAGGCGTCCGCCCGATCGCTTGAGTGCTGGCAGGTGCACGGCCTGGATGCCAAATCACAAGGTGTCACCACAGCCTGAATGGCATAATGTGCACCGCAACATTTCCAACGAATCATGCATAAGCAATTATGCAAACAGGAGTAAACAGCAATGAAACAATACGGTG
>JAEUNS010000314.1 GCA_016790005.1 Zoogloeaceae bacterium | reverse complement strand
GACCCCGATGCTCGAACTGCTTGGCGCAAGCGCGGCCATGATTGGCATTCTGACCATAAGCTATTTTGTTGGACGCAGCCGCAAGCGCGACAACCTCGCCCGCCTGCGCGCTCATCCGCAGGACGTCGCCCGCCTCTACCTTCGGACAGACGCCGACACCGGCGCGTTGTGGCTGCATGCGCAGTTCAACAACGGCAAAAAGGTGGTGATCGCCGCTCCGTGGGAAGCAGGGACCACGCTGCGCACCTTGGCCGAAGTCGGACTTCGGCTTTCGGCCGACGATCAGGCCGCCTTCGACGCCAGCGCAGCCCATGGCATTGCACTGCAGCCGAGCACACCCGCTGCCGCACGATCAGTTCATCGCCAGGCCCGCTCACCCGCAGGCGCAAGCGCCTGACATCGAACCGTCCGCCGGCAAGGTTTCAAGCCGCCGGGGGCACCACACACAGGCGCCAGTCGTCGGCGTCGATCGGCACAAAGGCTTCGACGGCCGCCGTCGCGAGCACATGGGTGGTGCCTTGTTCGGCGTCATGCACGTTCAGTCCCCCGAATACCGCACTCACCTCCGCCCTGCCGCGCGGCAACTCGGCGCTGACGACCTCCAGATCGACCTCGTCCGGCTTCTGTACGCCGATCGTGACCCTCACCCGCATGTCGCGGTGATCGAAACCGAGCGACTTGAACAGCACGATCGACGAGTGATGCAGCGCATCCTGCACCGCGCGACAAGCCGCCTTGGTGTAGTCTTCGCCGTAAAGGTCGTTGCCGCTGCCCATTTCGAGAATGATGCGTTTTTCAGCCATTGCTGCGCTCCATGTCAAAGGAAACAATGACGGCGGCGTTGGCGATCACCGTCAGGCCGCTGGCATCGGGCTTGGTCACATCCAGGCCACCGGTCACGACCTTGATCGTCGGCTGACCGTAGGGAAAGATGCCGTACAAGGCCTCGACATCGACCGCCCCGGGCTGCTGCACCCCGATCTCCACGTCGATGAGCATCGCCTGCTTGGCAAACCCGAACGCATCGGCGACGTTCAGCGAGTTGTGCCACAAGGCGTCGCGAATCGCCCGCGCCGCCGCCTGGGTGTAGTCGCGGCTGCGTATCGAGGTACCCATGCCGAACTGAACCACCACTCTTTTCTTAGCCATTCGTGTGTGTCCTCCAAGGTTTGTGAATGTGGCCGCCACCGGCTTGTGCAATGCTTCAGCGCCGGTGCCGGCCACCGATGAGTTGAACGATCTCGAAGAACAAGGTGTTGTCGAGCGCCTGGCTCATGTCGGTGGCCAGGCAGCGACGATAGAACGGACTCAGGTCGAGTCCCACTCCCAGGCCCAGGATCTCGACCGCGCGCTGCTGCTCGCGCCGGGCGACCACGTCCTTGAGATGGTTGTCGAGATAGAAGGCGTCGTTCGCGAGCCCGGTTGCGCTATCGGCGGGACACCCGTCCGAGATCACGATCAGGATTCGCCGGCCTTCGCTACGCGCGACGAGGCGGTTGCAGGCCCAATCGACCGCCTCGCCGTCGATGCCCTCGCGAAACAGGTCGGCCTTCAACAGCGCCGCCATGTCGACCCGTGAGCGTCGCCAGTTGCGGTCGCCTTCCTTGAACACCATGTGGCAGACTTCGTTGAGACGCCCGGGATCTCGCGGTCTCCCGTGACTCATCCAGTCGCGCCAGGCACGGCCGCCGTTCCAGGCTCCGGTGGTGAAGCCGAGCACCTCGGTCGTCACGCCGACCATTTCGAGCGCACGCACCAGAATGTCGATCATCATCGCAACCGGTTCGATGTGCGCCTTCATCGAGCCCGAGCAATCCACCAGCAGGCTCACCACGCAGTCGGCCGCCGGCTTGTACTGATCGCGCTTGAACAAGCGCCGTTCGTTGGGCGAGCTGATCAAGCCGGCCAGGCGGCGGCCGTCTACCTGCCCTTCTTCTTCGCCAAACAGCCAGCCATCGCGGCGCGGCTCGGCCAGCACGGCGCCCAGCATGCGCGCCAGCCGCGGAATGTTGATGCCTTGCGCGGCGATGCGCTTGTCGAGTCGCTCGCGATACTCGCGCAGCAAGGCCTTGCGCACCAGGCCGGCGGCAGCGACCTCGGTATCGAAACGGGTGGTGTACACCCGGTAGTGCTGGCGCGCGTCCTCGAATACCTTGCTCGCACCCGTCGCTGCAGCGGCAATGCCATCGTTGTCGCCTTCGTCCTGGTCGAAGTCGAGCAGCAGTGCGAAGTTTCGGGTGGCCTGGTCGTCATCGCCGGCGGCGTCCTCGTCGGCCGGGGTCGCCATCTCGTTACGTACCTCGTCACCGACGACGCGCGCAATCTCGAGCGCGTGCGGAGCATAGGCCCGCTGATCGTAACGCTCGCGCCGAATGCCGGCCAGCGGCGCCCCCATGCGTCCGACCAGCGCCGCGCGTGTGCCTTCGATATGGTCTTCGGTTTCTTCGAGCACACGCTCGGCCATGAGCCGCGACCAGCACATCTGTGCCACGGTGTAGAGCAGGATGCCGACACGGCCTTCGGTGAGGCCCGAGCGAAAGAACGCGCGCGACCAGTCCTCGAAGCGGCGATGCAGATTTGCGGCCATGCCGGGCATCGTGTCCGGCACCCGGGTTTCGACCCGCAGCTGCTCGAGCAGCTCGAATACCAGGCGCTCGACCGGATCCTGCGGGCACAAGCTGCGGTGCAGTTGCGCATCGGAGTGCAGCAGGCGCAACGCAGCGCCGTCGGCGGCCGCCCGACTGGCCGCAAAGTCGTCCTGATCGGGCTCGATGCGCAGGTGTGGCGCATGCACCGGCAACACGCGCGGACCACGGTACAGCCGCCGGCCGCGATAATGCAGCGAGGCATCGCCAACCAGCGCGCGCAGTGCCGCGCCGCAGAGTTCCTCGGTCTTCTGCTGCCGCCTGGCCGCCTGCTGCGCCGAGGCCATCAGTGCGCGCCCGCTTCGTGCATCCAGGATTCGTCGAGCTCCTCGCCGAAGCAGCGCTGGTAGTACTCGGCCACGATCGGACGCTCGACCTCGTCGCATTTGTTGAGGAAGGACAGCCGGAACGCGAGCGCCGGGTTACGGAAGATCTCGCAGTTCTCGGCCCAGGTGATGACCGTGCGCGGCGACATCAATGTGGAGATGTCGCCGGCAGCGAAGCCCTTGCGGGTGAGTGCCGCAACCTCGACCATCGACGCGATCAGCCTGCGGCCCCGCTCGGAGTCCTTCTCGGGCACGCGCGCGAGCACGATCGCGACCTCTTCTTGATGCGGCAGGTAGTTCAGCGTGGCCACGATGTTCCAGCGGTCGATCTGCGCATGGTTGAGCACCTGTGTGCCGTGGTACATGCCGGAGAGATTGCCCAACCCCACCGTATTCGAAGTCGCGAACAGGCGAAAAAACGGATGCGGACGAATCACCCGGTTCTGGTCGAGCAGCGTGAATTGGCCATCGCGCTCCAGGATGCGCTGGATCACGAACATCACGTCGGGACGGCCGGCATCGTATTCATCGAAGATCAGCGCAACCGGGCGCTGCAGCGCCCACGGCACGATGCCTTCCTGAAACTCGGTCACCTGCAGCCCCTCGCGGATCACGATCGTGTCCTTGCCGACCAGATCGAGGCGGCTGATGTGGCCATCGAGATTGACCCGCACACAGGGCCAGTTGAGGCGTGCTGCCACCTGTTCCACATGGGTCGACTTACCGGTGCCGTGCAGGCCTTGCACCATCACCCGGCGATCGCGGCTGAAGCCGGCCAGGATCGCCAGGGTAACGTCGGGATTGAAGCGGTAGGCGGTGTCGATATCGGGCACATGGTCGTCGCGCTGGGCAAACGCCGGCACCTTCAGATCGGTGTCGATACCGAACAATTCCCGCACCGAAACCATTTCTTCGGGCTTGCTCATCAGAATCTCGCTCATGCCGGGCACCTCCATGTTGCGCTGCAACCGCCCCGATTTGGGTGCCTGGCCCGCATTCGCGGCAGCAGGGCATTTAAGGAGGCGGACTGGGTTGTCGATGAACCATCATAGCTCAGTTTCTTTTTTTATTGCAATACGTACCGTTTTTTGAGATTTAATTTGACAAGGAGAAATTTAAGTCCTAGCATTCAGCCATGTTTCGTTTATCGGTATGAATAGTACCGAATTCATTAAGTAGCAAGACCAACCCACACACGAGGAGCCCCCCCATGAGCACGCCCACCCAGCCGGACAATCGCACGGTCGTCAGCGGTCCGACCAAGATGACCCCCTCCGAAGCCTTCGTCGAAACCATGGTGGCCAACGGGGTCACCGACATGTTCGGCATCATGGGCTCGGCCTTCATGGACGCGATGGACATCTTCGCGCCCGCCGGCATCCGCCTGATCCCGGTGGTGCACGAGCAGGGCGCCGGCCACATGGCCGACGGCTTCTCGCGTGTCTCCGGCCGCCACGGCGTGGTGATCGGCCAGAACGGGCCCGGCATCAGCAACTGCGTGACCGCCATCGGCGCCGCTTACTGGGCCCAT
>JAEUNS010000282.1 GCA_016790005.1 Zoogloeaceae bacterium | reverse complement strand
GGCACACGGTCGTTGACGCGGGCCTTGATGAAACGCGCCAGCTCAAGACGCTCTTCGACCGTCTGGGCATAGTTCTCAGCGGTCGAACCGCCGGAAATGATGCCGTGCACACCTTGCTCGACAAGGTGTTCGACGACATTCGCCAAGCCATCGAGATCGAATGTGCCGTCCGAGTGCATGGGCGTGACGACCGGGGTGTAGATACCTTCGAGGACAAGTCTGGTTTTCATGATTTTTCCATTTTTTCGAGTGAGCACCGCCAGCCTCCGAGGCCAGCGGCGGTCACGAATTTAAAGAATGAGTGAAGCCGACACGTTGTTGCTATTGAACGAAGCCAAACAAACGCGGCAGGAACAGCGCGAGCGGTGACCAGTAGGTCGTGACCAGCATGACCGGCAAGGCGGCGAAGGTGATGAAGTACAGCGCGGGGCGCATCACCTCCACCATGCCGACCCCACCGACCCGACACGCCATGAACAGGATCGGCGCCATCGGCGGGCTGTTGGCGCCAATCACCACGCTGGTGCCGATGATCGCGGCGAAATGGACGGGATGGACCCCGATCTCCGCCAACACCGGCATCATCAGTGGGCTGACGATCGCGATCACGCTGACATCGTCCATGATCATGCCGATCAGGATCAGGAAGATATTGACCATCAACAGGATCAGGAGCGGATCGGAGAAGGTGCCCAGCAGAACATCGGTCAGCTGATCGGGCACGCGCTCCAGGGTGAAGATCCGGCTGGCGACGAACGAGAAGAGCAGGATGATCATGATCACGCCGGTCGTCTTGGCGGCCTCGATCATCGCCTTCGCAATCTTGCGCAGGTCCAGCTCGCGATAGACGAACAGGCCGACCGGGATCGCATACGCCACGGCCACGGCCGCCGCTTCGGTCGGCGTGAACACGCCGCCATAGATCCCGCCCAGAATGATCACCGGCAACATCAAGGCGGGAATCGCCTTCCAGCCAGTGCTCGCACTCTCGGCCAGACGTTGATTCCACGGCGTCTTCACCTCGTTGCCGCCCAGGTGACGCTTGACATGAATGGCGTTGAGGATCGACAAGAAGATCATCAGCAAAATGCCGGGCCCGACGGTGGCGAGGAAACACGCGGCCACCGATTGGCGCGTCACCACGGCGTACAGAATCATCGTGATCGACGGCGGAATCAGCAGCCCCAGCAACGAGGACACCGCCAGCAAGGCGCTGGAGTAGCCGCGTGAATAGCCATGCTTTTCCATCGGATCCATCATGATCGAACCGATGGAGGCGACCGCAGCCGAGGCGGTGCCCGAGATGGCGCCGAAGATGCCGCACGCGGCGACCATCGACGTGCCCATCCCGCTGCGCGACTTGCCGACCAGGGCTTCGACGAAATCGACCAGGCGTTTGGCAATGCCGCCCGTCTGCATCAGGTAGCCGGTCATCACGAACAGCGGCAAGGCGACCAGTATCAGGGAGTTGACCGCCCAGAAACCGGTGGTCATGAGTGAAGAAATATCGATGTCGTACAGAATCGACAGGATGAGCGTCATCGCGGCAAACGAGAAGACGACTGGCACACCAATCATCATCAGCACGACGACGGCAACAATGGCAATGAGAGATTCCATGTTAGATCACTCCGTCGGGGACGACGGATCGCCCGATGAGATATCCCGGCCTGACAACTCGAGAATCAGGTCTCGGATGAGATAAACCACGAACGCAACCGACGCGACGAACAGGCTCGCCTGGGACAGCCATTGCGGAATGCCGAAAACAGGCGTGGTCTGACCGCGCTTCAAACCGAAGGCCAGCAGATCCCAGGCCCAGGTCACGAACATCACGGCTACCCCCAGCGAAATCACCGTTGAGACCAGCGAGGCCGCACGGCGGATCGTCTTGTTATGCGTGATCACATGCACGAAGTCGGCAGACAGATGCGAACGCTCTCGTGATGCAAGCACCGCACCGAGCATGTAGAACCACATCGCGCCCATCAGCGTCAGTTCTTCGAAGCCAAACACCGGCTTTCCCAGAACGGCGCGCGAGAAGATGCCATACGCCAGCATCAGCGCGACAGCCAGCCCAACAATGACCAGGATGGGGTTGATGATGCGCTCGATCAGCGCATCGAGACTGGTGAGAAATTTCACGGCTTTGTCCTCCTAGAGCCAGAACGTGAAATGAGACAGGAAGGGCAACGCGCTTGCGTCACCCCTCCTACGGGGCTCACGCTTACTTGGGCGTGGATGCGTTGGCACGAACCACCGCCATGGTCTCGGCGCCCAGCGCCTCCTCGACCTGCGGCCAGACCGTCTTGCGAACGCGCTCGACCCAGGCGGACTTCTGTTCAGGTGTCAGAACGATGTACTTGATCCCGGCCTTTTCGGCCTCGGCAATCCATTTGTCGTCTTCGGCCTTGGCATTCTTGAACTGCTGATCGATCACCGCCGTAGCTGCGGACTGGACGATCGCACGGTCTTCCTCGTCCATCTGTTCCCAGGTCTCGCCGTTCATCAGCAGGGAATATGAGGCGAAGTTGTGCGAGGACTGGACGAAGTAATTCAGCTGATCGCGGAAGTACTGGTAGTCCCAGAAGATCACGTTCGACGAATCGCCATCGACGACGCCGGTCTGGATCGAGGTATAGACCTCAGCCCAGTCGATCGGCACCGCTTCGAAGCCCATGGCCTGCACCGTCTGCGGCAGCGGGAAGATCGGCTGCGAGCGGACCTTGATCCCCTTCGCCTCTTCGAAGCTGGTCGCGAAGCGCCCCTTGGTGGCGATGCCGCCGAAGCCTTCGGGGAACGGACCGAAATACTTCAGGCCCAGATCCTTGTACACCGGGTCCATGACCTTCTGCACCCACCCGTCCTGGCCGTAGGCCTTGATCGCGTCGTCCCAGTCGAGGACCAGGTAGGGAATGTAGTTCACCACCATCCGCTTGTCGTAGGACGTCTGGGGCCAGGTCAGCATCATGTGGATGTTGCCCTTGACCAGCTGATCGAACATTTCCTGTTGTCCACCCAACTCACCCTGGAAGAAGACATTGACCTTCATCCGACCCTTCGACTTCTCCTGAATCATATCGGCCCAGCTCTGTACGGCCTTGCCGTTAACCGAGTCACGGTCACCCGATTCAGCCGCCAACACCAGCTTGTAATTCTTGTCGCTCGCGTGCGCTGCAATCGGCGCGACCATCATCGCAAACGCAACGGCGATGCAGGAAATGGCTTTCAACTTGAACATGTGTCTTCTCCAAAATTGATCAGTGATCTGTTTCGAGAGCGCTGCCGCCCCCTGTTGGTGATTCGAAATGTAGGTTACGCGCGAGCAACCGGACCCCGCAAACGAGCTCTTTCACCGGTTGGACATAACAGTAAACTTATGGCTTCATCAAAAAGTCTTCTCTTGTTCGCTCTCCATGAGTTTGCACCGTCCTGATTCTTGGCCGCCTGAAGCCGATCACCGCGTGCGGTCAGCGCGCGACGAAGATGCCGAACTCCTCACTTGCGTCGAGCAACCAGCGGTACAGATAGTCGGCGAAGCTGCGGCGAATGATCAGCTCCCACTCGGCTTCGCCCACACGGCGAATCACCGCTGTGCTCTTGGCGAAGGTGGTGCTGATGCCTTTGCCCACCGGGAAGTTGCGCGGATGAAAGTCATAGCCGGCGGACTTCATCAGCACCTCGCGGGCGGCGGGGCCGCTCAGCTCGAGCAGGGTTTGCGCGCCGCTGACCTGCATCACCGCGTAGTGACCACTCAGGGCCTGGCGCAGGCGCAGCTCGACCGCGTAGTCCTCGCCCGGGGGCACGACCACCAGCCACTCGTCCGGCGACATCCACTGCACGCTGACCCCGCGCGCCGCGTCACGTGACACCCTGCCCATGGACTGCGGCAGCGGCACGCCGAGTGCCGCCTCGACGCCGGTGCGAAAAGCTTCGTCAGCGAAGCTGCCGCGCAGGATCAGGTGGCCGAGCAGAGCGCGCTCGCGCAGGCACACCCCGGCGCCCTCGGGTGTGGCCGCAGTGGCCACCGTGGTCCGGCTGATCGCGAGGGGCGACTCGGCCTGGACTGCCACCGTCGGGTGGGCATTGAAAATTGCAAACTCAGACATGTTGACGGGCTCCTTGGGGATCGTAGAAGACGGGGCTGACCACTTCGGCGGCATGAACCTTGCCATCCGCCATCGGCAGGAAGACGGTCTGGCCGATGCGCTGGCTACCGCCCTTGAGCAATGCCAGCGCAAACCCATGACCGAGCGTCGGGCTGAAATAGCTGGAGGTGACATGACCCACCATCGGCATCGGGATCCTGATCTCCTTCTCGAGTACGATCTGGGCACCTTCCTGCAGCACCAGTTGCGGATCGAGCGGCTTGAGCCCGACGAGCTGCTTGCGGTCGCTGCGCTTGGTATCGGGCCTCGACAGGGCGCGACGGCCGATCCACGAGTAAGGCTTCTTGTAGCCCACGCACCACTGCATGCCCAGGTCTTCGGGTGTCACCGAACCGTCGGTTTCCTGGCCGATGATGATGAAACCCTTCTCGGCCCGCAGCACATGCATGGTTTCCGTGCCGTAAGGCGTCAGCCCATGCTTGTCACCCTGCTCGAACAGCGCCTTCCACACATGCATCGCGTAGTTGGCCTGTACATTGACCTCGAACGACAGCTCGCCGGTGAAGGAAATCCGGAAGATTCGCGCCGGCACGCCGGCCACCTTGGCCTCGCGACAGTCCATGTAGGCGAAGGCCTCGTTCGACATGTCGATATCGGTCAGCTCGGCCAGCAGCTTGCGCGCGTTCGGGCCCGTGATCGTCATCGCCGCCCAGTGGTCGGTGGTCGAGTTGAAATACACCTCGAGCTCCGGCCACTCGGTCTGGTGCCACAACTCCATCCAGTCCAGCACGCCCGCGGCACCGCCAGTGGTAGTGGTCATATGGAAGTGGTTCTCGGCCAAGCAGGCGGTCACGCCGTCGTCCATCACCATGCCGTCGTCCTTGCACATGAGGCCGTAGCGGCACTTGCCGGGTTCGAGCTTGGTCCAGGCGTTGGTGTAGAGGCGGTTGAGAAACTCGCGTGCATCCTTGCCCTGGATCTCGATCTTGCCCAGCGTCGAGGCGTCGAGGATGCCGACGCGCTCACGCACCGCGCTGCACTCGCGCTGCACTGCGTCGTGCATCGACTCCTTGCCCTGCGGGAAGTACCACGGCCGCATCCACTGCCCGACTTCCTCGAACTTGGCGCCGCGCTCCACATGCCAGCCCTGCAAGGCGGTGTAGCGACGCGGATCGAAGAACTCATCGCAGTGACGGCCGGCAATCGCGCCGAAAGTGATCGGGGTGTAGTTCGGACGGAACACGGTCGTGCCGGTATCCGGAATCGTTTGGCCGGTAACCCGCGCTGCAATCGCCATGCCGTTGATGTTGCCGAGCTTGCCCTGGTCGGTGCCGAAGCCCAGGCCGGTATAGCGCTTGACATGCTCGATCGACTCGAAGCCTTCGCGCGTGGCGAGCTCGATGCCCGCAGCGGTGACGTCATTCTGCTGATCGACGAACTGCTTCGGCGCACGCATCGTGGGCTTGGTGTGCGGCACCTGGTACAGCGCCACCGGCTTGCCTTCGCGCACCGGCGCGACCGTCGGTGGCGTGAAGCTGCGGGTGCTCAAACCGGCTTCGGCCGCGGCACGTGCGCCCGACTCGAAACCATCGCCGAGTGCATCGGCCAGCGACCAGCGTCCAGCGACGCCGCCAGCCGGAATCTGCCCCGGTACGCCACCCGACACGAAGCCCAGAATGTCTTCGCGCCACACCGGACGACGGCCGGTGTGCGCGGCGAGATGGACGACCGGGCTGTAGCCGCCCGAGCTGGCGATGGTGTCGCAGGCCAGCTCCTGGGTGCTGCCCTTGACGCTGAAGCCATCGATGTCGATCGCCCCCACGATGGCCGCGCTGACACGCTTCTTTCCCAGCGCCTCGATGACTGCGCTGCCGGTGATGATGCGGATGTTTCTCGAACGCGCTGCGGCGACAAGATCGCCGTCCGGCCGCTCGCGGGCATCGACGATCGCCACCACCTCGCGTCCCGCGTCATGCCAGTCGAGCGCAGCACGGTAAGCGTGGTCGTTCGAGGTCGACAACACCAGGCGCTGTCCCGGTATCACCCCGAAGCGGCGGATGTAGGTCGACACGGCACCGGCCACGAGGTTGCCCGGCACGTCGTTGCGCGCATACACCAGGGGCCGCTCATGCGTGCCGGTGGCGAGCACGACGCGTCCGGCGCGCACCTTGTGCATGCGCGCCCGCACCTGGCGACGGCCATCGGCGGCAGGCGCGACATCGGCCAGATGCTCGGTGCGGCGCTGGTGCAGGGTGACGAAGTTGTGGTCGTGATAACCGTTGGCGGTGGTGCGCGGCAGCACCAGCACGTCGGGCAGGGCGGCCAGTTCGGCGAGCACGGCGGCCACCCACTCGGTGGCCGGCTTGCCGTCGATCTGCTCGCGGCTGTCGAGCAGCGAGCCGCCCATTTCCTCCTGCTCGTCGCACACGATCACACGCGCGCCGCTGCGGCCGGCGGCCAGCGCGGCGGCAAGTCCGGCGGGGCCGGCACCGACGACCAGCACGTCGCAGTGATGGTTCATGTGATCGTAGATGTCCGGATCGTTCTCGATCGGGCTGCGACCGAGGCCGGCGGCCTTGCGGATGTATTGCTCGTACTTCGGCCAGGCCGAGGCCGGTGACATGAAGGTCTTGTAATAGAAGCCTGGCGGCATGAACTGACCACCGAGCTTGCCGATGACGCCCATGAGGTCGCGGTCGACGTTCGGCCAGCCATTGGTGCTTTTGGCCACGAGGCCTTCATAGAGCGCCTGCTGGGTGGCCCGCACATTGGGCACCTGGCCCGCTTCACTGGCACCCAGTTGCACGATGGCATTGGGCTCGTCGGCACCGGCGGTGACCAGGCCGCGCGGCCGTGCATATTTGAAGCTGCGGTTCAGCACATCGACGCCATTGGCCATCAGCGCCGAGGCGAGTGTGTCGCCCGCGTAGCCCTGGTAGCTCACACCGTTGAAGGTAAAGCGCAGCGGACGCTTGCGGTCGATACGGCCGCCGGCGCCGAGACGATTGCGTTGGCTCATTTTGCCGCTCCCTGATCTGAGGCCTGGCGTTTGCGCGACTCGGCGGTGACCGCCGGTTGCTGACCGACCTTGTAGGTTTCGAGAATTTCGTAGGTGACGGTGTCGCGGGTGACATTGAAGAACTTGCGGCAACCGGCAGCATGGAACCACTGTTCGTGATGCAGGCCACGTGGGTTCTTGCGGAAGAACAGATAGTTGCCCCAGTCCTCGTCGCTGGTTTTCTCGGGCTCGGTCGGGCGCGCGATGTGCGCCTCGCCCTTCGGCCGGAACTCCTCTTCTTCGCGATGCTCGTCGCAGTGCGGGCAGTAGATGTGCAGCATGATGTCCTGCTCCTGTCAGTGTGCGACGCCTGCGGCGCCGTGCTCGTCGATCAGCTTTCCGGAAACGAATCGATCGATGGTGAAGGGGGCCGCCAGCGGGTGTGCCTTGCCTGCGGCGAGCGTGGCGGCAAAGACATGACCCGAGCCGGGTGTGGCCTTGAAGCCGCCGGTGCCCCAGCCGCAGTTGAAGAACAGACCGCCGACGGGCGTGGCCGAGATGATCGGGCAGGCGTCGGCGGTCGTATCGACGATGCCGCCCCATTGCCGGTTCATGCGAACGCGCGAGAAGATCGGAAACAGCTCGATGATCGCCTGCAGCGTGTGCTCGATCGTCGGATAGCTGCCGCGCTGGCCGTAGCCGGTATAGCCGTCGATGCCGGCGCCGATGACGAGGTCGCCCTTGTCCGATTGGCTGACATAGCCGTGCACATGGTTCGACATCACCACCGTATCGAGGATGGGCTTCAACGGTTCGGACACCAGCGCCTGCAGCGGATGCGATTCCACCGGCAGCTTGAAGCCGGCCATCTTCGCCAGCACGCCCGAGTTGCCGGCGGTCACCACGCCGATGGTCTTGCCGCCGATGAAGCCGCGGTTGGTCTCAACGCCGAGCACCTTGCCGCCGCTGATGCGAAAGCCGGTGACTTCGGTCTGCTGCAACAGGTCGACGCCCAGCGAGTCGGCGCCGCGGGCAAAGCCCCAGGCCACCGCGTCATGACGCGCGACACCGGCGCGTGGCTGCCACGATGCGCCCAGCACCGGATAGCGGCGGTTTGCGCTGCAGTCCATGTGCGGCACGATCGCCTGGATCTGGCTGACGTCGAGCACCTCGCCGTCGATGCCGTTCAGGCGGTTGGCGTTCACCCGACGGTGAATGTCACGCATGTCCTGCAGGGTGTGGCCGAGGTTCATCACGCCACGCTGCGAGAACATCACGTTGTAGTTGAGGTCCTGCGACAGCCCCTCCCACAGCTTCATCGCATGCTCGTAGAGCCAGGCGGCCTCGTCCCAGAGGTAGTTCGAGCGCACGATGGTGGTGTTGCGTGCGGTGTTGCCGCCACCCAGCCAGCCTTTCTCGATCACCGCGATATTGGTGATGCCGTGCACCTTGGCGAGGTAGTAGGCGGTCGCCAGACCATGCCCGCCGCCGCCCACGACGATGATGTCGTACTCGCTTTTGGGCGCGGGGTTGCGCCACATGCGCTGCCAGTTCTCGTGGTGGCTCAGCCCGTGTTTGACGAGGCCGAAGCCCGAATAATGTTGCATGACACTTTCTCCTTGTACTGTAAGGCCGTGAGGTCAGCACTCGACAACATTCACGGCTAGCCCGCCGCGGGATGTTTCCTTGTATTTTTCCTTCATGTCGCGGCCCGTGTCGCGCATGGTCTTGATGACCTTGTCGAGTGACACGAAATGCTTGCCGTCGCCACGAAGTGCGATGCGTGTGGCATTGATCGCCTTGATCGCGCCCATCGCGTTGCGCTCGATGCACGGCACCTGAACCAGGCCGCCGACCGGGTCGCAGGTCAGGCCGAGGTTGTGCTCCATGCCGATCTCGGCCGCGTTCTCGACCTGTTCGGGCGTGCCACCCAGCACCTCGGCCAGCGCGCCGGCCGCCATCGAGCAGGCAACGCCGACTTCACCCTGGCAGCCCACCTCGGCGCCCGAGATCGAGGCGTTCTCCTTGAACAGGATTCCGATGGCGGCCGCCGTCAGCAGAAAACGCACCACGCCGTCTTCGTTCGCACCCGGCACGAAGCGGTAGTAGTAGTGCAGCACCGCGGGGATGATGCCGGCCGCGCCGTTGGTGGGGGCGGTGACGACGCGTCCGCCGGCGGCGTTCTCCTCATTGACCGCCAGCGCATACAGGTTCACCCAGTCCAGCGTGGTGAGCGGGTCGCGCAGTGAAGCCTCGGGGGCGCTCGAGAGATTGCGGTAGAGCTCGGCTGCGCGGCGGCGCACCTTCATGCCGCCGGGCAGCACGCCCTCGATCTCGCACCCCCGACGCACGCAGGCTTGCATCACCTTCCAGATGTGGAGCAGGCCATTGCGCGTCTCCGCCTCGCTGCGCCAGGCCTTCTCGTTTTCCATCATCAGGCGGCTGATCGACAAGCCGTTTGCTTCACACTGCTTCAGCAACTCGTCGCCATTGCGGAAGGGAAACGGCAACTCGGTGTTGTCCTGCACGATGCGATCGGCGCCCGCGGCCTCTTCATTGACGACAAAACCGCCGCCAATCGAGTAATACACCCGGCTCGCGAGCTCCACCTCGTCTTCGCCGAACGCCGTCAGGCGCATGCCGTTGGGGTGGAAGGGCAGGCTCTGCCGACGCAGGAACACGATGTCGGTCTTTTCATTGAACGGCACCGGCTGCAGGCCGAGCAGGGCCAGCGTCCGGGTCTCGCGAATGTGTGCGAGCCGTCCGTCGATGCTGTCCGGCTCGATCAGGTCGGGTGCCTCACCCTCGAGACCGAGGATGACCGCCTTGTCGCTGCCGTGCCCCTTGCCGGTCGCACCGAGCGAACCATAGAGCTCCGCGCGCACTCGCCGCACCCGGCTCAGGACGCCTTCGTCCTGCAGCCGGGTGACGAAGGTCAGCGCGGCGCGCATCGGCCCCACGGTGTGCGAGCTGGACGGCCCGATGCCGACCTTGAACATCTCGAAGACGCTTATGGCCATCGTCGTTCTCCTGTTGCTGCGATCAGCGGCTGGCGGGATAGACGGGCAGACGGGCGCACAAGGCCTTGACCTTCTCGCGCACGGCGGCAATCACCGCCTCATCATTGATGTTGTCCAGCACATCGCAGATCCAGTGCGTCAGTTCTTTCGCCTCGGCCTCATTGAAACCGCGGCTGGTGATCGCCGGCGTGCCGATGCGGATGCCGCTGGTGACAAAGGGCGATTGCGGGTCATTCGGCACGGCGTTCTTGTTGACCGTGATGTGCGCGGCGCCGAGTGCGGCGTCGGCGGCCTTGCCAGTGATGCCTTTGGCGACCAGATCAACCAGAAACAGGTGGTCGTCGGTGCCGCCGGAGACGATCTTGTAGCCGCGCTCGATGAACTGGGCCGCCATGGTGCGGGCGTTCTTCAG